>NZ_JBSXON010000033.1:0-62964 GCF_056859475.1 Halopseudomonas sp. L-58 | reverse complement strand
TGAAGTAACCCTGTATTTCCGGTCGACTTCAGCCCTTGCTGCTTTTGAAAGCGGGCCGTCGATCAAAATCGACCAGGTAACCCGCTCAGTTCTCCGTTTTTGGCCGCCGCGAGCACCTCGCAGCAGCCATTTTCCGCATTAGGGGGCATGCCGAGATAAGGCAAAAATTAGGACATTCGTTCTGTAACCTGCTGTATCTAAAGGATTAACTTTGAGAGGCGCTGCTCAGTAGTGGCGGCTAAATATTGATCAATTATCTATGCCGAGATAATTGCAGATAATTCCCGCCGTCCGTACCCAGCGCGAGTTCATAAGATTGGAGAAATGCCGAGTTAGAGGGCCTGCGAACAGCTTTGGTCGAGGCTTTGCGCTTCGACGCATAACGGCTGCTTAGTACTGGGGGCTCTCCCAGAAGCGACAAAGGCGGCCTCAACGAGACCGCCTCAAACCAAGTTTCATCACCGGTACACGCACCCGGGAGAGGAAGCTCTTGGGCAGGTTTCAATAATAACACCGATCAAAGCGTCACTGCCAAAGCCCTCTCGCACTGCCGAGTAGCCTTCAGATAGTGTTCATTCGCTCTCTCTCGAAGCTACGGTGCGGATGGTTCGAGACCATCATGCGCAAACTCGGGGCCAAGATGACATTATCAAATGGCCAATTATCCTGGAGGCAGTTATGGAAAGGCTCCGCGAAAAACTGGATTTGCCGAGAGGCCACTACTATCTGCACGTCGCCGTACTGGCGGGCCTGCCGGTGTCGTTGATCTCCGATTTGGCAAGCGAGTTGGAGCGATCGCCAGCGCAGATCGCGCAGTGGATCACTGCGTCCCCCGGCAGTGCCGTGATGTCTATACAGGCTGGTGAGGTGTTCTGTCGTCTTATCGAGATCCTCGATGCGCTATTGGAGCTGTACGATGGGGATCTAGGAGGTGCGCTCCACTGGCTAACGGCACCGAATGTCGTGCTGTCCAATGAGAGGCCGGTCGAGGGGGTTTGGGGAGCAACGGAACAGAAAGTGCACTTAAGCCCAGCGCCTGCCCGCAAACCCTTGTGGCGTCTGGTTAGTTCGGGAAAACCATCGTTTTGTCGAACCATTGCATCGCCCTTTGTGATTGGCGTATAAACACACAAACACCTATTAGCGGAGAACGCTATGAATACCATTCGCTGGAATGTCGCCGTCTCGGCCGACACCGACCAGTCGCTTCGGATGTTTCTGGCCAGCCAGGGCGGCGGCCGTAAGGGCGACCTGTCGCGCTTCATCGAAGAAGCGGTACGGGCACACATCCTGGAGCTGAGCGCTGAGCAGGCCAAGGCCGCTAACGCCCATCTGAGTGAGGCAGAATTGACCAACGCGGTTGACGAAGCGCTCGACTGGGCACGTAAGCGCTGATGCGGGTCGTGTTGGATACCAACATCCTGTTCAGCGCCCTGATCTCGCCACATGGCGCGCCCGATGCGATCTACCGTGCCTGGCGGGCGGCGCGTTTCGAGGTGGTGACCTCGCGGATGCAACTCGATGAAATTCGTCGAGCCAGCCGCTATCCCAAGCTTCAGGCCATCCTACAGCCCGCCAAGGTGGGCGCCATGATCAATAACCTGCAACGGGCTGTGGTACTGGAGCGCCTGACCATCGAGGTCGAAGCCGATGATCCGGATGACTCGTTTTTGCTGGCCATGGCCTTGGCGGGCGATGCGGACTACCTGGTAACCGGTGATCGCCGCGCCGGCCTGCTGCAACGCGGGCACATCGAACGCACGCGGATCGTCACGCCCGCCGTGTTCTGCGTCGAGGTGCTGTGATCAATGCCGGTCGGTTTTCTGACTCAAGAGCAACGCGACGGTTTTGGCCGCTATGTTGATTCGCCCAGCCGTGAAGAGCTGGAACGTTACTTCCACCTGAGCGATGAAGACCGTGAAGCCATCCAGGTGCTGCGGGGTAGCCATAACCGTCTGGGTTATGCCGTTCTGCTGACCACCGTCCGCTTCGTTGGCGTTCTGCCGGACAAGCCCGCCGCCGTGCCGGTGGAAGTCCTGCAGGTGCTTTGCCGACAACTGGCGATTCCAGACCCCGACTGCCTCCAGCGCTATAGCGATCATCGCCGCTGGATACATGCCACCGATATTCAGAACCGCTTTGGCTATCGTCATTTCACCGATCCGGGCATCGGCTTTCGCTTGAGCCGCTGGCTGTATGCCCTCTGCTGGACGGGCACCGACCGGCCGGGAGTGCTGTTTGAGCGAGCCACCTCGTGGCTGTTCACACAGAAAGTCCTCCTGCCTGGTGTGTCTCAACTAGAGCGCTTTATCGCCCAGTTGCGCAGTCGGGTCGAAGAACGCCTCTGGTTTACGCTGGGCCGCAGCGTGACTGAGGAACAGCGATTGCAACTGCAAGACTTGCTGACGGTGGCCGAAGGCAACCGCAGCTCCCGGCTGGATCAATTGCGCTCCGGCCCGGTCATGGTCAGTGGCCCCGCGTTGATTCGGGCACTGCGCCGGCTCGATGACGTGCGCGGCATCGGCATCACCTTGCCGGCGGCGGCGCACATCCCTCCCAGCCGTATCGCCGCCCTGGCCCGCTTCGCCAACACGGCCAAGGTCACCGCGATTAATCGGCTGCCGGCGTCGCGGCGGATGGCGACACTGGTGGCCTTCGCACTCTGCCTGGAGGCGACTGCGCACGACGACGCACTGGAAGTCCTGGAGGCCTTGCTGCGCGACCTGTTCAGCAACGCGGAGAAGGCCGACAAGAAAGCCCGCATGCGCAGCCTGAAAGACCTGGATCGGTCGGCCGCGACGCTCGCCGCCGCGTGCAAGGTCGTGCTGGACAGCTCGATCAGCGATGACAACGTGCGCGCCCGGCTGTTCAACGACCTGCCGAGGACCACCCTGGAAAAGGCCCTGGAAGAGGTCAACGCGCTGATCCGCCCGGTAGATGACGTCTATTTTCTTGCATTGGAAGCGCGCTACCGCAGCGTGCGCCGCTTCCTGCCCGACCTGCTCAAGCACATCCGCTTCGGCTTCAGCCCGGCCGGCAAGGGCGTGGCGGCTAGTCTGGAGTGGCTGCAACTGAACCTGCCGCGCCGGAAGCCAGAGGATGACGCGCCGCAGGAGATCGTGGCCAAGGCTTGGCAGAAGCACATCACCCGCGAAGATGGCTCCCTCGACATGGGTGCCTATGTGTTCTGCACGCTCGATGCGCTGCGCACGGCCCTGCGCCGCCGCGATGTCTTCGTCTCGCCCAGTTGGCGCTATGCCGACCCGCGCCTTGGCCTGCTCGACGGTGCCGAATGGCTGGCGGCGCGACCGATCATCTGCCGGTCACTGGGCCTGACCATCGACGCCAAAACCACCCTGGACGCCTTGTCCGTCGAGCTGGATGCAACCTGGCTGGCAGTAGCCGCGCGCCTGCCCGACAACCCGGCGATTCAACTGAGCGAGAACACCGAGGGCAAGACCGAACTGTCGCTCGGGGCGCTGGACAAGCTGGACGAGCCCTGCTCGTTGCTGCAACTGCGGGCGGCCGTGTCTGACCTGATGCCGCGTGTCGATCTGCCGGAAATCCTCTTGGAAATCGCCGCCCGCACTGGCTTTTCCGAGGCCTTCACCCATGTCTCCGAACGCAATGCACGCGCCGACAACCTGGTCACCAGCCTCTGCGCGGTGCTGTTGGGCGGGGCCTGCAACACCGGCCTGGAGCCCTTGATCCGCACCGACAACCCGGCGCTGCGCCGTGACCGGCTGTCCTGGGTCAGCCAGAATTATATCCGCGACGACACCCTGTCAGCGGCTAACGCCATCCTGGTCGGAGCGCAAAGCCAACTGGAACTGGCCCAAGTCTGGGGTGGCGGCGAGGTCGCCTCCGCCGATGGCATGCGCTTCGTCGTACCGGTGCGCACCGTGCATGCCGGCCCCAATCCGAAGTATTTCGGCACCGGCCGGGGTGTCACCTGGTACAACCTGATTTCCGACCAATTCTCCGGCCTCAACGCCATCACCGTGCCCGGCACGCTGCGCGACAGCCTGGTGTTGCTGGCGGTCGTGCTGGAACAGCAGACCGAGTTGCAGCCGACGCAAATCATGACCGACACCGGGGCCTACAGCGATGTGGTGTTCGGGCTCTTCCGCCTACTTGGCTACCACTTCAGTCCGCGGCTGGCCGATGTCGGCGGTACCCGCTTCTGGCGCACGCGCCCGGACGCGGACTACGGCAAGCTCAACGGGCTGGCCCGCCAGTCGGTCAAACTCGACCTGATCGCCGAGCACTGGGACGACCTGCTGCGCCTGGCCGGCTCGCTCAAACTCGGCCGGGTGCCGGCGACTGGCATCATGCGCACGCTGCAAACGGGAGATAGACCCACCCGGCTGGCCCAGGCGCTGGCCGAATTCGGGCGGATCGAAAAGACTCTGCACACGTTGACCTATATCGACGACGAGTCCAAGCGCCGCGCCACCCTGACCCAGTTGAACCGAGGCGAAGGCCGGCACAGCCTGGCCCGCGCCGTGTTCCACGGCAAACGCGGCGAGCTCCGCCAGCGCTACCGCGAAGGCCAGGAAGACCAGCTCGGTGCTCTGGGCCTGGTGGTGAACATCATCGTGCTGTGGAACACCCTCTACATGACGGCGGCCGTGGAACGGCTCAAGCAGCACGGCTATCCAGTGCTGGAAGAGGATTTGGCCCGGCTATCGCCGCTGATCTACGAGCACATCAACATGCTCGGGCGGTATTCCTTTGCGGTACCGGAAGAAGTTGCGCGCGGCGAGCTGCGGCCACTGCGTAATCCAGACGACGACCTGTGATCCCCCTAAACGCTATGAGCAACACCCAAGCTGCTGCTGGATCGGCGGGCACTTCACCGAGCCGAACGAACAGAAAACGCAGCAATCCCCTGGGTTGGGGCGCAGCAGCGCCTTGCAGTTGCTGCACTCGTAATAGAACTGGCAGGCGTCCGTGGGCATGGTTTCCGGCTTGGCGAAGCCGCAGCGCGGGCAAGTCAGCACGGACTCAAGGACAATGGCGCTCATCGTGACCTCACTTCTGCACTGTGGAGGGGTATCCCGCGTTCGCGGTCGCCTCAGTCAGTGCCTCGGGCTGGGCCTTATCGGGATCGTAGGTGACGGTCGCCGTCTTCTGGTCGAAATTGACCTGGACGTCACTCACGCCGGACACCTTCTCCAGCGACTTCTTGACCGTGATCGGACAGAGTCCGCACGTCATGTTCTGCACGTCGAGCGTGACGGTTTTCGGGGGAGCCGCCAGCGCCACGAAGGGCAAGGCGAAAAGCACGGCGATCAGCAGTTTGCGCATGGTTAATCTCCTTCAGTAGAACAGCGGGGCGAGCCACGGCACGGCCAATAGGCCGAGCAGCAGCACGCTGACGATCCAGAACACGAGTCGCTGTCGCACGAGCGTGCGCGGATCGGCGCAGGGTGTACCTGGCGTACAAACCTGTGGCACCAGGTAGAGCTTGCGGAATGCCAATCCCAGGAACAGTAGAGTCAACCCGATGAAGAGGGGGCGTAGTGGCTCCATCATGGTCAGAGCGCCCACCCACGTACCGCCGACACCGAGTGCCAACAGCACCAGTGGCCCGACACAGCACACCGACGCACCGATGGCGGTCAGCGAACTCGCGACCAGCGAGCCTTTCCCGGTGAGTTGCATCCCCATTCCCATCTCCTGAGCCTGATTGCCTAGGTGCTATTCTAAACTCCGTACCAAAGTACGGAATCAAGGAGAAAGTGATGGCCACAGAGCTGACCATTGGCAAGCTGGCAGACGCCGCCGGGGTGAACGTCGAGACGATCCGCTACTACCAGCGACGCGGGCTGCTGGATGAACCAGCCAAACCCTTGGGTGGCCATCGGCGCTATCCGGTGGACATGGTGAAGCGACTGCGTTTCATCAAGCGGGCTCAGGCGCTGGGTTTCACGCTCTCGGAAGTCGGTGGACTGCTGACGCTGGATGAGTCGTGCGCCTGTGCCGAAACGCGAGCACGGGCTGCACGCAAGCTCGCGTTGATCGAGCAGAAGATGGCCGACTTGGTCGTCATGCAGCAACTGTTAGGCGAACTGGTGCAGCAATGTGATGCGGGAGACGGCGGAACGATCTGCCCGATCATCGAGGCACTGATCAGAGAGTAATGCCTGGCGGGTGAGCTGGAGATCGGAAAGCCCCTTTACGGTGGGATTCAGAGCTTACGTTGGTTTTTGGTTCCATTGCTCCCCAAACCCCAAAACTGTATAGAGCGCTGTCGGAACGCTATGGCCTGCCACTGCTCAGTGCCAGTGAGGTCATGGCCCGGATTGATCCGCAACTGCATGCCAACATCTCACGCGCCTACCTGAGTCACGAGCACATCATTCCAATCAAGTCCGATGGCAAGACGGTAATAGTGGCTTGCCGCGATCCCAACGCCTCGATGGATGAAGTCCAGCAACTGTTCCCGGGGCTGAAGATTGACCGGGTTCTGGTCACGCCGGTTGATTACCGGCGCATCTGGGGAGCGCTTGAGCGCGGTGGCAAGACCCTCGACCGTATCGACGAAACGACAGTAAAGGGCGGCGACAGCGACCTGCTCGTCTCCCAAGGTGAGAACAGCGAAGCCAAACTGGTCAATCTGTATGAGGCATTACTGCTGGACGCCGTTGCAGACCGGGCCAGTGATATCCATCTGGAGCGATATGGCGCTGATATTCGTGTGCGGCTGCGTGTCGACGGCGAGTTGCGCGACCTTAATCACTACTACATCACGCCGACCGAGTATGCAGGGCTGATCAACGTGATCAAACTGCGCTCCGAGCTGAACATCGCCGAGCGGCGACTGCCGCAGGGCGGGCGTTCCCAGGCGCGGGTAGGTGACGCGCGCTTCGATCTGCGCGTTCAGGTTCAGCCGTCGCTGCATGGCGAGCACGTTGTAATCCGTCTGCTGCCACAGAACTCCTCGCTGATCAGCATCGAGAAACTGGGGATGCAGGAGCATATCGCCAACGCGTATCGCCGCCTGCTGCGTAACCCTGCCGGCCTGGTGCTGGTAGTCGGCCCGACCGGTTCGGGCAAGACCACGACGCTCAATGCCGGCCTGCAGTTGCTGGCTGAGGATACGACGCGCAAGGTAATCACGGTTGAGGATCCGATCGAGTACTCCATCGACCGCATTCAGCAAACCCGGGTACGCCCTGACATCGGCTTCAATTTCGCTGACGCCATGCGCTCGTTCGTACGCCAGGACCCGGACGTCATTCTGGTCGGCGAGATTCGCGACCATGAAACCGCGCTTGAAGCTATTCGTGCATCCCAGACTGGCCACGTGGTGCTGTCGACCCTTCACTGTAACGACGCGGTAGATGCGGTGCAGCGCCTGTTCGATCTCAACGTCCATCCGAACTCGCTGGCCAGTGAGCTGCTGGCGGTTATTGCCCAACGACTGGCCAAACGGGTTTGCGAGCACTGCAAGATCGAGGATGACCCTGACCCGGAGATTCTCAAGGAGCTGTTTCCGAAGGCAATCCCCCGGAGTTTTCGCTGCTATCGCGGCAAGGGATGTCCACAGTGCAATGGCACCGGCACCCGTGGCCGGGTCGGGGTTATCGAGTATTTGCAGTTCAACGGTGAGTTGCGCAATGCGGTATCTCGCCATACGCCGGTCGGCGAATTGCGTGCGCTGGCCCTCGATTCGGGCCTGTACACGATGCGTGACAGCGCCCTGGATCACGTTATCCAGGGCAATATTCCGCTCAGCGAGTTGCCGCGTATCCTGCCACAGGAACGCATGGCACCGGAAAAACGCGGTCAATGGAAGGCCTGAGGAGAATGGACATGAAAGACAAGGCTATCCAGCGGCCGGCCGCCGAAGACCGCTTTCACGATCAATTGGTCATGCTGCAGCAGGAGGATCACGGGCCGGTCCCACCGGGCTGGCTGCTGTCGCCAACCGCCATCGAGCACTTTGTGCTCGGCAACGAGGCACTGGGTATCGAGCGCAAGTTTGTTGCGCCGCGCGAGATGGTCAGTCGGGTAATCGTGTCACTGGCCACCAACCGGGGCGCCATGCTGATCGGTGAGCCGGGTACCGCCAAGTCCTGGCTGTCGGAGCTGATCGCCTGCGGTGTCTCTGGCCAATCACGGCTGACCATTCAGGGCGGCACCATTTCCCACTATCGACAACTGATCTACGACTGGAATACCAGCTTGCTGGACAAGCTCGGGCCGTGTCGCGAGGCGCTGATTCCCGGCCCGCTGTTTATCGGTATGGAGCAGGGCAAGCTGGTTCGCTTCGAGGAGCTGGCCCGCTGCCCGCAGCTGGTTCAGGATGCACTGCTGTCGATTCTGTCCGAGCGTCAGCTGCAGATTCCTGAACTGCAGGGCGAGGATGGCGTGCTCTATGCCCGGGAAGGGTTTAACGTCATTGCAACTTCAAACTCGCTGGACCGTGGCCTGTTTGATATGAGTGCGGCGCTCAAGCGCCGGCTGAACTTTGAAACCATTGAGCCGATTGACGATATCGACGCAGAAATGGATATCGTGCTGCGCGAGGCAACCATGCTGGCGCGCCAGTCGGGTGTAGATATGGCACCTGACCATTCCATTGTGGAGATGCTGGTTACCATCTTTCATGAACTGCGCAGTGGTCAGACGCTGAGCGGGCGCAGTACCGACCGGCTTGCGGCGGCGGTCATGTCAACGGCAGAAGCGGTAGCGGTAGCGCATGCGCTGATGGTCTACGCCTGGTACTACCGGGACGGCAAGATGGCGCCGGAAGACCTGTTGCACTTCATGATCGGTGCGGCGCTGAAAGACAACCCGCAGGATCGGCGCCGGGTCGGCCACTACTTCGATACCGAGGTGAGCAGCAAACCCGGCGAACATTGGCAGCAACTGTACCGGCACCGCCAGCTGCTAGCGTAATATCTTGGGCCACTACGCCGCAGGCAGGTGCAAAGCAGGCCTGCGGCGTAAGTGATCCTTCAGGCCAGCTTCGCCCAGAGGTCATACTCGTCGGCGTCGGTGACTACAACGCTGACGATATCGCCCGGCTTGAGGTCTTCGTCGGTGTCCAGGTACACGTTACCGTCGATCTCCGGCGCATCGGCCATCGAGCGGCCGATAGGGCCTTCGTCGTCAACTTGATCGATGATGACCTGTATGGTCTTGCCGATCTTCAGCTGCAAGCGTGCAGAGGAGATCGCCTGCTGGTGCGCCATGAAACGCTCCCAGCGATCCTGCTGCACATCCTCCGGAATCGCTTCCAGCCCCAGATCATTTGCCGGCGCGCCTTCGACCGGGGAGTACTTGAAGCAGCCAACGCGATCGAGCTGCGCTTCGGTCAGCCAGTCCAGCAGGTACTGGAAGTCTTCCTCGGTTTCGCCCGGGAAGCCAACGATAAAGGTTGAGCGGATAGTGAGCTCGGGGCAGATCTCGCGCCATTTCTTGATCCGCGCGAGGGTCTTGTCTTCAAATGCCGGGCGCTTCATGGCCTTGAGCACGGTCGGGCTGGCGTGCTGGAACGGGATGTCCAGATACGGCAGGATTTTGCCCTCGGCCATCAGCGGGATCAGCTCATCCACGTGCGGGTACGGGTAGACGTAGTGCAGACGCACCCAGATACCCAGTTCACTGAGCGCTTCGCACATTTCGGTCATGCGCGACTTGACCGGGCGACCGTTCCAGAAGCCGGTGCGGTACTTGATGTCGACACCATAGGCGCTGGTGTCCTGGGAGATGACCAGCACCTCCTTGACACCGGCTTTGGCCAGACGCTCGGCTTCGCTCAGCACTTCACCCACCGGACGGCTGACCAGCTTGCCGCGCATGGATGGGATGATGCAGAAGCTGCAGCTGTGGTTGCAGCCTTCGGAAATCTTCAGATAGGCGTAATGGCGCGGGGTCAGTTTGACGCCCTGCGGCGGAACCAGATCGATCAGCGGGTTGTGGTCCTGCTTCGGTGGCACGACTTCATGCACCGCATTGACTACCTGCTCATACTGCTGAGGACCGGTGACGGCGAGCACACTCGGGTGCACGTCACGGATCGCGCTTTCTTCGACGCCCATGCAACCGGTGACGATAACGCGACCGTTCTCGGCGATGGCCTCGCCAATAGCATCCAGCGATTCGGCCTTGGCGGTATCGATAAAACCGCAGGTGTTGACCACCACCACATCAGCGTCTTCGTAGGTGGGGACCACCTGATAACCTTCGGTGCGCAGCTGGGTCAGAATGCGCTCGGAATCGACCAATGCCTTCGGGCAGCCGAGTGAAACAAAGCCAACTTTTGGGGCGTTGGACGGGGTGGACATCAGGGACCTCACGGAAAACGTTGGCAGTAACTGCCTGTCGTTGGAAACCGCGTAGTTTATCCGCCCGAAAGTTAGGCTGCCAGCCTTGCGTTGATCTCAACCTGCTATAGCCGACGGGCTGCTTGGCGGCAGCTTCACTACCGCGACAGAGTTGGCCGGGCAATGTGCTGTGGCCTGTTCCCGTGGATCAAAGGGCCGGTGCTGGAGCAGCTTGGCAGGGTGCCGGGAGTCCTTGGTCAGGGGCATAGCATGAGCATGCCGCGTCGACCCTCCAGCCTGGGGCGATTTTGCTGGAGGGCCTGGTGGAGCTATTTAGCGCGATCACCATCGTGACTCAGCGCTCGATGATCTCCTCGACATCCTGCTGCTGCATCTGCCGATCGCGATCGGTCGCATCTTCAAATTCGATCATGCCGGTTTCGTCGTCAATCTCCGGCTTGTCTTCAGCTTCCATGATCTGGCCATCAGTAGTGCGAACCAGATAGTCATTACCGCAACCGGCAAGAATGAACAGGCCCAGCAGGCCAAGGGTAAGCACTTTCCAGTGTTTCATCGGTGGTTCCTCCTTCAGTAAACACATTGGCTGTGACCGGGGGAGGTGCGAGGGGTTCAGAATGAACCTGGAGGCTGTGACCTGGATCACGGCGCCAGAACGGCGCCGCTTGCTGGAAAACGTCAGGCGGCCTGCTGACGCTGAAGTTGGCGACGAATGAAATCGATCGTCGTGTCGGGCTGGGTGATTGGCAGCATGTGCCCACCGTCGATTAGCTCCAGCTCCACGATCGACAACCGGTCGGCCAGAGCCTGCCCCTGTTCCTGCGGATCAAGAATGCGGTCGTGACGGCCGTACAGCACCCCGATGGGAAGATGTAGATCGTCATAGCGCATCTGCATCAGCGGCATCACACTTTCCAGCGCGTTCATATCGCTCGAGGCTGCGATGAAGTGGCTGGGACGCAGGCCGAGCAGGCCGCCACCGCGGATCGGGAAGTCCGCAGGAACGGCTTCGGGACCGAACACAATATCCATAACCTGCTCGCGTTTGCGGATGGACAAGGGCACGGCAAGCGTCCAGCCGACCAGCGCGCGCAGCCAGGGCTGGCGTATCGAAAACGCCGCAAAGGCAGCCGAAACCTTGCTTGGCATGTGGGTCAGCGGTGCGACCAGCGCCAGACCACTTACCTTGTCGGGATGACGCAGCGCCGTTGCCAGCGAAACAGCACCTCCCAGCGAGTGACCGACCAGCAAGGGCTTGCCCAGATGCAGCGCATCGATAACCCCGGCTACCACATCGGCCTGCACCGCAAGCGAGGCGGACGAGCGGGCAGGGCGGATCGAATAGCCACTACCCGGACGGTCAATGGCGATCACCCGGTGCGTTTTGGCCAGCTCGCTGATGACCCCATAACCGAAGTTTTGTGCCACGCCGCTGAGCCCGTGGATCAGCAAAATGGAATCGGGCCCGCTGCCTTGCTCGATGTAATGGATCCGATTTCCCATCACGGTAATGAAACTGCCTTCTGGCGGCATCCCCAGCTCTACGCGCTTGGCAATGAACAGAGTATAGAGGTACAACCCGGCAATCCCCAGCAACAGCACGACCAGCACAATACTGAACAGATAATTCACGTTGATCTCCTCGTATGATCCGTCACGCGTCGCTGTCGGCCAGCCCTGGCAGCAGGCGCCAGTAGTTGACCGGCATCAGACGCTCCAGCCATGACAGGATGCGGGCGTCGTTGCCAACAATAACCCGTGGCCTGTTGCGCTCAATGCCCCTGAGAATGATTTGTGCCGCCTTGGGCGGTGGCATGCGCAGCAGTCGGTTGGCACGCGCCAGTTTCCTCTGCTTCTCTGCGTCACTTTCACTGTCAGGAGAGCGGGCACTGGTCGCGATAGCAGTGGCGACGCCTCCCGGGTGCACCACGGTGACGCCAACATTGGTGTTGGTCAGCTCCAGTCTCAAGGCGTTGGAGAATCCGCGTACCGCAAACTTGCTCGCACAGTACGCGGTCTGGCCGGCGGGGGTAATGAGCCCGAACAGGCTGGAGATATTCACGATACGTGCCTCAGGCCGCTGTCGGAGCAGCGGCAGAAATGCCCGGCACAGGGTTACTACCGCGTCAAAATTGATCGACATCAGCCAGTCGAAGTTCTCCTCGCTGACCTGATCGAAGGTACCGCCCAGGGCGACGCCGGCGTTATTGATCAGCAGATCAACACTGCCATGCTCTGCAACGACCGCTGACGGTAATGCGGCAACGGCTGACCGGTCCGATACATCTGTCGGATGCTCGCTGACCCTGGCACCAAGTGCCCGAGCCTGTGTCGCGGTTTCCGCCAGAGAATCGGGGTTGAGGTCCACGAGTGCCAGATGGCAACCACTACGGGCCAGCGCCACTGCCAGAGCCCGGCCGATGCCGCTGCCGGCGCCTGTCAGCACTGCTACACTATCCTTGATCTGCATGTTGTCTGTTTTCCTTGTTATTGAAACTGCATCACGCCGTCGTCGATACGGCCGTACTGAATGGTCAGCTTGTCTTTCAGGTAGCTCTGATGCACCTGCCAGGGCGCACGATCCCCCTGTTTGGGCAGCACATTGGCAGCGCGCTGAACGTAACCGGAAGTGAAGTCCAGGAAGGGTTGCTCCTGCACCGACGGGTCGCGGCGGACAACGGCGGTACGGTAGTGGTGCTTGTCCATATAGCGCAGCAGGCGGCAGGCGTAGTTGGCAGTCAGCTCGGCTTTCAGCGTCCAGGAAGCATTGGTGTAGCCAAAGGTCACTATCATATTAGGTACGTCACTGAGCATCATGCCCTTGTAGGACATGCGTTCATTGAAGCGCATCGGCTGCCCGTCAACACACACAGTCACATCGCCAAGGGCGTTCACCTTGAGCCCGGTCGCAGTCACGATGATGTCGGCCTCCAGCTCTTCACCAGAACTCAGGCGGATGCCATTCTCGGTGAAGCTGTCGATGGTATCGGTCACGACGCTGGCGCGACCGGCGCGCACGTCGCGGAACAGGTCGCCATCGGGTACTGCGCAGAGGCGCTGGTCCCATGGTTTGTAATCCGGGGTGAAGTGCTTCATGTCAACATCGCCGACCTGCGTCTTGACCATGTGCAGTACACGTTCCTTGAACTGCTCCGGTCGGCTGCGGGCGATACGATAGAAGAACTGGGTGAGGAACACGTTCTTCCATCGCGTCAATGAGTGCGCAGCCTGCAGTGGCAGCCATTTCTGCAGCGTCTGGGCGATACCATCTCGTTGCGGACGGGTGACAACATAGCTGGGGGTGCGCTGCAGCATGGTTACGTGGGCAGCCTTCGCCGTCATCGAGGGAACCAGAGTAACTGCCGTTGCACCGCTGCCGATGACAACGACGCGCTTGCCAGTGTAATCAAGGTCTTCAGGCCAGAACTGCGGATGAATGATCTGCCCCTTGAATGCCTCTTCGTTTGGAAATGCGGGGCGGTAGCCTTCGTCGTAGCTGTAATAGCCGGAGCAAGAGAACAGGAAACGAGCCTGGTAATGCTCCTCTTGCTCATTACCCTCTGCGTCGGTAAGCAACGCGACGACATCCCACCGCCCATGTTCGCTGGACCAGTTGGCGGATACCACGCGACGCTGGAAGCGAATGTTATGAATGGCGCCCGAGTCTTCGGCAATTTCCTCGATATAGCGCTTGATGTCCGCGCCGTCGGCGATGGACTTGCGGTTGGCCCAGGGCTTGTAACTGTAGCTGAGGGTATACATGTCCGAATCGGAGCGGATGCCAGGGTAGCGGAACAGATCCCAGGTTCCGCCGATCGCCGCGCGGCGCTCCAGTATCAGATAGCGCTTGTCGGGGCATTGACTGCTCAGTGCATGTGCGGCGCCGATGCCCGACAGGCCCGCGCCGATGATAAGAACATCCAGTGGTACAGGTTCAAATGCATATTGTTCTTGTGTCATTGTGGTATCCCGTCACGTGGGTAGTGGTGACAATCTAGATTGTCATATACTCTTTGGCAATCCCCGTTGTCAGAATTCACCGAATGAATACAGCTACCTCAGTCAAACGCCGCTATCGTGGCTCCTCAACCGAAGAGCGCAGGGCGCAGCGCCGGCAGCAATTGATCGACGCCGCAACACGTATTTACGGCGAACACGGATACCGGCACTCCGGCGTCAAGCAGGTTTGTGACGCCGCCGGACTGACCCAGCGCTATTTTTACGAGTCCTTCGGGCATAGTGACGAGTTGCTGATTGCCTGCTATGAACAGACCGCACGCAAGGTCCGCGAGCTGAATATGGCTGCAGCCGAAGCTGCCGGAGATGACCGTTCGGCCCGCAGCCGGGCAATGCTGCAGGCGTACTTCACCTATCTGAGGGATCATCCCCAGGAGGCACGCCTGTTACTGGTCGACATTCGGGGCATTAGCCCTTCAGTTGACGAAGCCATAGACCGCTCCCTCAGAGCCAGTAGCCAGGATATGACCCGCGCACTGGCACAGCCCGGTCAGCACTTCGACGAGATGCTGCAGGCCGGTATTCTTGGCGGGGTGATTCATATTGCTCTGTACTGGATGGAAAGCGGCTACCGGCATTCGCTGGAAGCGGTCACCGAGACAGCACTCAAGCTGGGAGCATCGCTGCTGGAGTAGGGTTCGCCGGTTTTGCGCACCCGAGGCGGGGGCGTCAACCTGAAAAGCTCCGCAATGCGCCGACAGCATTCCGGCCAGGGCAAGCGAAGCATCTGACTCTATCTTCTCATGCAGCCATCTGCCGAAAGTATCGGTACTTGCTGGGACACCGCGGAGACGCTGCTCTTACTCCGTCCCACAGGCTGACGCAGAGTTGTCGTAGGCCGGTAAGCCAACGATTTCTCCGCCAGGGCAGTATCGGAGTTCGGACAGATATTCTTCCGTATGCCCTGAGATTCTGCAAAGTAAAAAAAACCCCGCACGAGGCGGGGTTTTTTACGAGGCAGCTATCAGAGCTGAGCGACCGGGATGGACGCAGCGGCTTTCTGGTAGGACTCGATTTCGTTGAAGTTCATGTAGCGGTATACGTCGGCAGCCATGCTGTCGATCTGCGCGGCGTATTCCATGTACTCTTCAACAGTCGGCAGTTTGCCCAGGATCGATGCAACCGAGGCCAGCTCGGCAGACGCCAGGAACACATCTGCACCATCACCCAGACGGTTCGGGAAGTTCCGTGTGGAGGTGGAGACAACGGTCGACTTGGCAGCAACACGTGCCTGGTTACCCATGCACAGCGAGCAGCCCGGCATTTCCATGCGCGCACCGGCCTTGCCGTAGATGCCGTAATAGCCTTCTTCGGTCAGCTGGTACTGGTCCATCTTGGTCGGCGGAGCCAGCCACAGACGGGTCGGGATAGCACCCTTGTTCTTCTCGAGCAGCTTACCGGCAGCGCGGAAGTGGCCGATGTTGGTCATGCAGGAACCGATGAAGACTTCGTCGATTTTCTGGCCGGCAACCTCAGACAGCAGACGGGCATCATCCGGATCGTTCGGTGCACACAGTACCGGCTCCTTGATGTCGGCCAGATCGATTTCGATCACGGCGGCATACTCGGCGTCAGCATCGGCAGCCATCAGGCTCGGGTTGGCCAGCCACTCTTCCATGGCCTTGGCGCGACGCTCCAGGGTACGCGGATCCTGATAGCCGTTGGCAATCATCCAGCGCAGCAGGACGATGTTGGACTTCAGGTACTCGGCAACCGACTCTTCGCTCAGCTTGATGGTACAGCCGGCAGCAGAGCGCTCGGCAGACGCATCAGACAACTCGAACGCTTGCTCGGCGGTCAGGTGATCCAGACCTTCGATCTCGAGAATACGGCCGGAGAAGATGTTCTTCTTGCCTTTCTTCTCGACAGTCAGCAGGCCTTGCTGAATGGCGTAGTAGGGAATCGCATGGACCAGATCACGCAGGGTGATACCAGGCTGCATCTTGCCCTTGAAGCGAACCAGAACGGATTCCGGCATGTCCAGCGGCATAACGCCGGTGGCTGCTGCGAAGGCAACCAGACCGGAACCGGCCGGGAAGGAGATGCCCATCGGGAAACGGGTGTGAGAGTCACCACCGGTACCAACGGTATCAGGCAGCAGCATGCGGTTCAGCCAGCTGTGGATGATGCCGTCACCCGGACGCAGTGCAACACCGCCACGGTTGTGAATGAAGTCGGGCAGGGTGTGGTGAGTGGTTACGTCGATCGGCTTGGGATATGCCGCGGTATGACAGAACGACTGCATGACCAGGTCGGCAGAGAAGCCCAGGCACGCCAGGTCCTTCAGTTCGTCACGGGTCATCGGGCCAGTGGTGTCCTGGGAACCGACGGTAGTCATCTTCGGCTCGCAGTAGGTGCCGGGGCGAACGCCTTCAACGCCACAGGCCTTACCGACCATCTTCTGTGCCAGGGTGTAACCCTTGCCAGTGTCAGCCGGCTGATCGGGCTTGCGGAACAGGTCGGAAGCACCCAGGCCCAGTTCAGCACGGGCCTTTTCGGTCAGGCCGCGACCGATGATCAGCGGGATACGGCCGCCAGCGCGTACTTCGTCCAGCAGCACCTGAGTCTTCAGTTCGAAGGTGGTGATGACGTCGTCGGTACCGTGCTTGCAGACCTTGCCTTCGTAGGGGTACACGTCAATGACGTCGCCCATGTTCAGGTCGGTGCAGTCGAACTCGATCGGCAGCGCGCCGGCGTCTTCCATAGTGTTGTAGAAGATCGGAGCGATCTTGGTGCCGAAGCAGAAGCCGCCAGCACGTTTGTTCGGAACGTAAGGAATGTCGTCGCCGAAGAACCACAGAACCGAGTTGGTTGCAGACTTGCGGGAAGAGCCGGTACCAACAACGTCGCCTACATAGGCAACCGGGAAGCCCTTGGCCTTGGCTGCTTCGATCTGCTTCAGCGGGCCAACAACGCCCGGCTCGGTCGGCTCGATACCGTCACGGGCCATTTTCAGCATGGCCAGAGCGTGCAGCGGGATGTCGGGGCGGGACCAGGCATCCGGAGCCGGAGACAGGTCGTCGGTGTTGGTTTCGCCCGGCACCTTGAATACGGTGAGGGAAATCTTTTCGGCCACAGCAGGCTTGTTGACAAACCATTCGCCGTCAGCCCAGGACTGCAGTACCGCCTTGGCGTGAACGTTACCAGCCTTGGCTTTTTCGGCAACGTCGTGGAAGGCGTCAAACATCAGCAGGGTGTGCTTGAGTTGTTCGGCAGCAGTGGCGGCCAGTGCTGCGTCGTCCAGCAGCTCCACCAGAGTGGCGATGTTGTAACCGCCCTGCATGGTACCCAGCAGCTCAACTGCGCGCTCTTTGGTCAGCAGCGGCGAGGTGGCTTCGCCCTTGGCGATAGCGGAGAGGAAACCGGCCTTGACGTAGGCGGCTTCGTCTACGCCCGGCGGGACGCGATTGGTGAGCAGGTCGAGCAGAAACTCTTCTTCACCTGCCGGCGGGTTTTTCAGCAGATCAACCAGACCTGCAGTTTGTTCGGCGTTCAGCGGCTGAGGAACGACGCCCTGAGCAGCGCGCTCTTCAACGTGTTTGCGATAGGCTTCAAGCACAGTTATTACCCTCATCAGTCTGTTCCGATCGTGTCGGAACGGTCATCCTCTCGGACTCCGGGAAGCACTGAATAAGCATCTTGGACAAGGGAGTTATTCAGTGCTTCCCTAAAGTGTGGCGACTATAAGACTGTGACAGACGTCTACCCGTTCTGGTGGGGGGCAACCTGGGGTAACTGGTGGCAGATACGTAACGGGTTGCGGGCTGACGCCTGAAACACAGCCCTAACGGCGGGCCGATTCTACAGGATGCCGAACGTAAAGTTAAGTTGCAGCGCAGCTGTATCCCCACTGAGTCAATCAGCTGTTCCGGGTAGGGCCGGTCCTTTATCATGCGCATTTTAAGCGTTGGCAACTCGAGTCTATGGCGGATCAACCTCTTTACTACGAGAAAACACCCTGTATCGGTCTGTGTTCGACGGTATACGGCGATCAGGTGTGCCGGGGCTGCAAGCGATTCAGCCATGAGATCGTGGCCTGGAATCGATACGATGTGGCGGCGCGCAAGGCGGTCTGGCTGCGACTGGAACACCTGCTTGAACAGATTGTCTGGGCGCGCCTCGAGCTGGTCTCGGCGCTTGAGTTGAGTCAGGCGCTGGAACGTTCCAGAGTGGCAGTGGATGCGGCGATGCCGCTCGGCGTCAAGGTGCAGCGTTGGCTGGCACGGGCGGGAGATCTACCGCTTCAAGCGGCTGGGCTGAGACTGCGGGACCGATGGGAAGGGCTCTCAACCCGGCAGCTCCGGGATGAGATAGATCAAACGTTTCTCGTCTTGTCGCAGGCCTATTACGACCGGCGTGTGCCGCCGGTCGCATGATGCAGGACTACTTTTCCAGCAACGCTTCCAGGTGCGCCAGAGTGTCTTCCGGCTTGAGCACCAGAATATCGCTGTCGAGCTGATCCAGCACCACTTCGGCAGTGTTGCCGATGAGCGCACCAGCCAGCCCCTTGCGGGCGATGGTGCCAATCACCGTAACGCTGGCACCCAGCTGGCCAGCAACCTGGGGGATGAGGAAGTCGGCCGGACCTTCTGCAATATGCAGGTGCGCCGAATCGATGCCGTACTGCGTTGTGTATTGGCCGGCCTTTTCCAGGTAGTCGGCGGCGATACGCTCCTTCAACTGGTAATCCGGATCTGCAGACGACAACATCGGGGCAGGGTGAGCGCTGACCAGATGCAGTTGGCCGCCGACCATCTCGGCAATGTCCGCTGCGTGACTGACGATGGTGTCGTGCAGCACGTGGTGCTGGTCGTCGTGATTACCGACATCGACCGCCGCCAGCACGTTGCCCTTCATCCAGCTGTCACCATTCTTGACCATCAGAACGGGGGCAGGGCAGTAGCGCAGAAGCTTCCAGTCATCCGGGGTCAGCAGCGCCTTGCGCAGCGGATTGTCGGGGCGGTGCTGCTTGACCACCAGATCGCAGCCCTCACGGGTAACCGCGCGACAAATGGTGTCGGTGAGGTTGTTGTGCCAGTCCTGGGTAACACTGCAGCGAATGCCCTTGGCATCCTGTTCCACTCGCAGGCGTGCCAGCAGATCGCTGTAGTCCTGGCGGTCCTCACAGACCAAAAGATGCAGTTCGCATTCAATAAAACCAGCGATGAGGCTGGCACGGGTCAGCGCAACCTGCTCCTGCTGGGATGGGTCGATAACTACTAGAATGCGTTTGACGGCTTGCATGCGGTTCTCCCTGTCTTGATTTTTTTAACGCGTTTGAACGTTGACTTAAATGTAGCCGCTTTTCACCTGGCTTGTGTTGATCCAAGTCTATTCGGGCTGCTGATAGAGTCTCTCAGCAGGTATACTGCCGGGCGTTAAGAACTGACCTGTGACGGACACCATGCTGCCCGAAGAATTGCTCGCGTTTCTGCCTTGCCGAACCCCGGATGCCTGGATCGAACAGGCACTTAACCATCCCGAAGAGCTGCTGATCGACCACGCCAACTGTGAGAAGAAGGCCGCCTCAACTGCGTTGATGCTGATGTTTCGCTACGTCGACAAACCGGATCTGCTGCAAAAAATGTCCCGACTTGCGCGTGAGGAGTTGCGCCATTTCGAGCAGGTTACCAGCATCATGAACAAGCGCGGCATCAGCTATCGAGGGCTGTCTGCCAGCCAATATGCCCAGCGTCTGCGCCAGCACGTGCGCACTACCGAGCCAGGCAGGCTGGTCGATACCCTGATTGTCGGTGCGTTTATCGAGGCGCGGTCCTGTGAACGCTTTGCCAAGCTGGCACCGCATCTGGATGAGGAGCTGGGTGATTTCTATCGTTCGCTGCTCAAGTCGGAGGCCCGCCACTATCAGGACTACCTGCGCCTGGCGAAAAACTACGCCGGCGAACCTATTGACGAACATATTGCCCGCTTTGCCGCGGTTGAGCGTGACGCCATTTTCGCTGATGATGCCGACTTTCGGTTCCACAGTGGTGTTGCAGCCTGATCACCGAACTCAGACTGCGACGAAGAGTCTGTCGTGGTACCACATCCATTTCGGAGCAAGGGAATGAGCATGTCGAGGTTGTCGAGCCTGCAGCAATTTACCCGTCTATGTGCGCTTGGCGCCGGATTGCTGATTGGCGGTGATACGCTGGCAGCAGTCGAGAACAGCTGCGAGCGCATCGTCGCTACTGGCAATCCCGACTACCCCCCACTGGTTTGGGCGCCCGAAGGTGAAAAGGCGCTGACCGGTGTCGCCATTGAAATGTTGCAACTGGCGCTCAAAGACTCGGGGATCCGTATCGAAGTACTGGACCTGGGGTCACGAGCCAAGGCGCTGGAGGCGGTCGAGGCAGGGCAGGTTGACGTGATGGCTGGTCTGTACCTGTCGCGCGAGCGATTGCAGACCCTGGATTTCGTCTACCCGGCGATCATCGATGTGCCAAGCGTCATCTTCGTCCGGCGCGGCGCGGCGTTCCCCTACAGCGGCTGGCAAGACCTTCAGGGCCGCCGCGGGGCTGCGCAGCAGGGCAGCCGTTTCGGCCTGTCCTTCGACACCTATGCAGCAGACAATCTCGCGCTGGAGCGGTTGAGTACCGGTGAGGCGGCGTTGCGCAAGCTGCTGGACGGCAAGCTCGACTATGTAGTGCTTGAGCGTTATCAGGGGCTGGCTCTGGCCCAGCAGATGGGCGTTGATGCGCAGCTCGATACCCTTGAGGGCTCCTTTATCAACGCGCCGCTTTACCTCGCGGTCTCCCACAACTCGGTATGCAATTCACCGGCTCTGCGCTCTGCACTGGCCCTGGGCATGCAGGAGCTGGCTCAGCGAAACGAGGCGGGCAGGCTGCTCGACAAGTATCGTCAGCTCTGGGCGGCCCCGTTTCGGCCGGCGACCGAAGCTGCGGACATACCTGTCGCCGAATAACCTCCGGGCCGCCTGCACACAGATGCTTGACGGCTGATCTGTACTGGTCAACTGTATTGTATCTGTAGCTTTTGCAGCGGCAGTGCTGCGAGTTAGTCTTCGCGCTCAATCACCACTCTGTCGGAGGAAGCCAGTATGACCAGTCTGCTCTATCAAAAAATTGCGCGGCAGCTGGCAGAAGACATCCAGAAGGGCGTATACCGTCCCGGCGAGCGAGTCCCCTCGGTACGCAAGCTGAGCACCCAGAAGGGTGTCAGCCACGCCACGGTGCTGCAGGCCTATGCAACCCTTGAGGATCAGGGGCTGATCCATGCTCGCCCACAATCCGGATACTACGTTCATCAGACTCCGGCACTGACCGCACCAACCCCTCAGATTGCCAGGGTTGAAGCGCCCTATGCGGTGACGCGCAGCAGCATCATTACCGAGATTCTGTCGCAGGCGCGTCGTGAAGGCGCCATTCCGCTTGGAGCGGCAGTACCGTCGAGTGAATACCTGCCACTGCGGGCGCTGCACCAGCAAATGAGCAAGGTGACGCGCTTCCACAGCCAGAAGGCCTTCAGCTACACCTTCAGTCCCGGATTTGAGCCGCTGCGGCGCCAGGTGGCCATACGCATGCGCGATGCCGGAGCGATGGTAGATCCGGCCAACGTCGTCATTACCAATGGTTGTGTGGAGGCGCTGCAACTGTCTTTGCGTGCAGTCACTCGGCCAGGCGATCTGATTGCAACCGAGTCCCCCAGTTATTACGGTCTGGTGCAGCTGTGCCAGCTACTGGACCTTAAGGTCGTCGAGATCCCTACCGACCCCGACAGCGGACTAAGTCTGGAAGCGCTGCAACGTGCTCTGGACAAGTGGCCGATCAAGGCGCTGGTGATGACCGCAAGAGCGGGCAATCCGATGGGGGCTACCATGCCGGAGGCGCGCCAGCGCAAGCTGGTGGCAATGATGGCGCAGCGTCAGCTCACTATTATTGAAGATGACATCTATGGCGAGCTGATGTTTGATCATGGCCAGTCCAAGGCACTCAAGGCTTATGACTGCTCGGACACCGTGATTTACTGCTCCAGTTTCTCCAAGACCATTTCACCCGGAGTGCGCACCGGCTGGCTGGTTACGCGGCGCTATCAGGAGGCCATTGAGCAGCTGCAGACTTTTACTACGCTGTCGGCTTGCAGTGTCAGCCAGATGGCGGTTGCGGCCTATCTTGAGAACGGCGGTTACGACCGGCACCTGAGGCATATTCGTCAGGAATATTGCAAAAACCTTAGCCAGTTCCAGCTTGCGGTCCAGCAATATTTCCCCGAGGGTACTCAGATCACCAGGCCAAAGGGTGGCTTCATTCTCTGGGTCAGCCTGCCGGGCGGCGTAGACACGCTGACGCTGTTTAACCGTGCAATGGCCCACAACATCAGCATCGCCCCGGGAGTGGTCTTTAGCAACTCCGACCAGTTCAACCACTGCCTGCGCCTGAACTGCGGCATCCCATGGAATCGGGCGACAGAGCAGGCGGTCATGACGCTTGGCGTACTGGCACGTCAGTTGATTCTTGAAACAGAACAGTCCAGAGCAGAGAGTCCAAGAAAAATAGCAATTTAAATCAAACAGTTAATGCATGTATTTAAAGTAAAAAGCCTGCATGCGCAGGCTTTTTTGGTTCTGTCTGACGCTATTGGGCAGTGGCAGCGCTGGCACTTTCACGCAGCTTTTGGTGTTCCCGGGTCAGCTTCTGCGACAGTTCGATGATCTGCTCGCGCATCCAGCGGTTGGCGGGATCCTGATCAGTGCTCTCGTGCCAGAACAGGTGGGTTTCGATGGCAGGCACATCATCGATTGGCAGCGTCGTCCAGTGAAGGTTATGTCGCTGCGCGAACCGCTCATGCACCGTCATGATCAGGTCGGTTGACTCAAGGACCAGTGGCGCCATCTGATAATGCTGCGAACGCATGACAACGCGGCGCTGAATACCCATTTTGCCCAGGGCAAGATCCACATGACCCAGGCCGTTGCGACGGCTGGAGATATGTATGTGTGACTGGGCAAGATAATCGTCCAGAGTGATCTTGTCTTTCTTGGCCAGCGGATGCCCCTTGCGCATCACGCAGACATGGCGATCTTCGAACAACTTGACGTGACGAACCTGAGTATCGGTATTCAGCGGCGCATCAATGGCAAAATCCAGTCGCCCGGCGGCCAGCTCCTTGGTGGTTTCGCGGCGCTTGATCAGGAAACTGTCAATGTTGATGTTGGGCGCAGACCGGCGAATGCGAGAGGCCAGATGCGGCAGAATGACCGCCTCGGTGAGGTCCGTCATGCTGATGCGATAGGTTTTGGTTGCCTGCTCGGGAACGAAACTGCGACTTTCCTGCACCGACACCCGCAGCAGCTGAAGGGCGTTGCGAACAGGCGTGATGATATTTTGCGCCATTGGCGTCGGCACCATGCCCTGGGCCGTGCGCACGAACAGCGGATCGTTGAAGGTCTCGCGCAATCGAGCCAGCGCGTTACTGACCGCAGGTTGAGTGATGCCGACGATCTGGCCAGCCCTTGTCAGATTGGCTTCGGTGTAGATCGCGTCAAAGACAATGAACAGATTCAGGTCGACCTTACTGAGGTTCATCGCAACTTCCTTTAGTTAAATGACTCACGTCGAGACAAGGCAGTTCAGCACAAGGGCCAAGTATATATCGCTTATGAATGTTAATACACGGCAAAAATAGGTTAGATAAATCCATTAGCGTCATCTAGCATTTTGATCGTCGATACCAAACCAACCAAAGGCAACCACTATGGATTTCGGATACTCCCCCAAGGTTAAAGAGCTGCGCGAGCGCGTAGACAGCTTCATGCAGGAGCATGTGTTCCCGGCTGAACCCATCTTTCACCAGCAGGTAGCGGAAGGCGACCGCTGGCAGCCCACTGCCATCGTTGAGGAGCTGAAAGTCAAGGCGCGCGCAGCCGGACTGTGGAACCTGTTCCTGCCGGAGTCCGACCTTGGGGCAGGCCTCACCAACCTGGAATACGCACCGCTGGCCGAACTGATGGGCCGTTCCGGCCTGGCGTCTGAAGCCTTTAACTGCAGCGCTCCCGATACCGGCAACATGGAAACCATCGTTCGCTACGGTTCCGAAGAGCACAAGGAAAAGTGGCTCAAGCCCCTGCTGGCCGGTGAGATCCGCTCCTGCTTCGGTATGACCGAGCCGGGCGTTGCTTCCTCTGATGCCACCAACATGCAAGCCAATGCGCGCCGCGAAGGTGACGAGTGGGTCATCAACGGCCGCAAATGGTGGACTTCCGGTGCTTGCGACCCGCGCTGCAAGATCATGATCTTCATGGGTCTGACCAACCCTGATGCGCCGCGTCACCAGCAGCACTCCATGATTCTGGTGCCGATGGACTCCCCCGGCCTGAAAGTAATCCGCCCATTGCCAGTGTTTGGTTACGACGATGCGCCGCACGGTCATGCCGAAGTAGTGCTGGAAAACGTCCGCGTACCATACTCCAACGTACTGCTGGGCGAGGGTCGCGGTTTCGAGATCGCTCAAGGTCGCCTCGGCCCGGGCCGCATCCACCACTGCATGCGTTCCATTGGTGCGGCAGAGCGTGCGCTCGAGCTGATGTGCAAGCGTTCCGTCGAGCGTGAAGCCTTTGGCAAGCGCCTGGCTCAACTGGGTGGCAACATCGACCTGATCGCCCAATCGCGCATCGAGATCAATCAGGCTCGCCTGCTGACCCTGAACGCCGCTTACATGATGGATACCGTAGGCAACAAGGTCGCCAAGAGCGAAATCGCTCAGATCAAGGTGGTAGCACCGAACGTTGCGCTGAACGTCATTGATCGCGCCATTCAGATGCATGGCGGTGCGGGTGTTTCAGACGACTTCCCGCTGGCTCACATGTATGCCATGCAGCGCACGCTGCGCCTGGCAGACGGTCCGGACGAAGTTCACCGTGCAGCGATCGGCAAACTGGAAGTCGGCAAGTACATGCCGCGCTAAGCTTCCGGCTGTTAAAAAACCCGCTCTCGCAGCGGGTTTTTTAATGTCGGCTGATGCCTCACGGGGCACTATGGCGAATTGACCTGCTTGAGTCGGAAGCCGGTCGGGCATCGGGGTCTGATTTGGCGGGCGCAACAACGCACACCCGATTTGCTCGGATGAGACAGAGTCTGGGTGGCGTTGCGATCAGCCGGGCGAGGGCAGGGAGGCCCGGCAGGGGACTGCGACTATCAGCGGGCGCGGTAGGTAATGCGACCTTTGGTCAGGTCGTAGGGGGTCAGTTCAACGCGTACCTTGTCGCCAGTCAGGATGCGAATATAGTTCTTGCGCATCTTGCCTGAAATGTGGGCAGTCACGACATGGCCGTTTTCCAGTTCAACGCGGAACATGGTGTTCGGCAGGGTGTCGATGATGGTGCCTTCCATTTCAATGCTGTCTTCTTTTGCCATTAAGCAACGACCTCTCGGGGTGGATTCTGGGTGGGCTATTGGTTGGTTACCCACAAAAAAGGTGGCCAATTGTGCCTGAAAACCGCACTTGAGCCAAGTTTGGCTGGATATTTTTACTGTTTATGTCGTTTCAGGTCAGGCGAACCCATTGCTGATTCACCAGCATCTCGAGTGGTCGGTACTCGGTTTTATAGTTCATCTTTCGGCAATTTCGGATCCAGTAGCCGAGATAAACCGCTGCGAGCCCTTGTCGGCGAGTCTCCTCGACCTGCCAGAGGATGGCATAACGGCCGAGACTGCGACGGGTTTCATCCGGCTCAAAGAAGGTGTAGACGGCCGATAATCCGTTATTCAGTTGATCGGTAACCGCTACGGCCAGCAAGCGATCCTCTTGATCCCGGAACGCATAGAAGCGGCAGAACTCCCAATTCTTGGCAAGAAAGGAGGCGAACTGATCCTTACTGGGGGGATACATGTCGCCATCTGCATGACGCGCGCAAATGTAGCGCTCGTATAGCGCGTAGATCTCGTCGGTCAGCTCAGGCTTGAGCTCGAATACCTGCAAGTCACGATTTCGCTTGAGTATTCGCTTCTGGGCCGAGGTGGGAGTGAAGGTATCGACAGGAATACGCGCAGGAATGCAGGCGTTGCAGTCCTTGCAATGCGGACGATAGAGATGATCGCCGCTGCGCCGAAACCCGAGATCAGAGAGCTGGCTGTAGGTTTCCAGGTTGATCGGCTGCTGCGGATCAAGGAACAAGGTCGTCGCCCGCTGATCCGGCAGATAGCTGCAAGGATGAGGGTGCGTGGCGTAAAACTTGAGTTGCGACAGGTCGGTCATGGGGTCTTCCCGGACAGCACTGGCCCGAGTATACGGCGAGCCTTGCGCGGGTTCAAAGCGCGTGCTGTCGCCATGCGTCTGCTGCATCTGGAGGGCACAGCCTTGCCAGCTCATGCAAAAAGGCTGCTCGCGGCATGCTTTCGGCCCCCAGACTGAACAGGTGGTCCGTTGGCATCTGACAGTCGATCAACTCAAAGCCCCATTGCCCGAGTTGTTCAACCAGCGTTATGAACCCCAGCTTGGACGCATTGCTCGCTCGGCTGAACATGGATTCACCAAAAAACACCTTGCCCAGCGCAACGCCATACAGGCCACCAACCAAAAGGCCGTCCTGCCAGACTTCTACCGAGTGGGCGATGCCCGCACGATGCAGATCGATGTAGGCCTGCTGCATCTGCGGGGTGATCCAGGTGCCGTCGGCGTAGTGCCGGGGCTCCGCGCAGGCGCGAATGACGGAGGAGAAGTCCTGGTCGAGGGTGACCCGCATACGCTGCTGGCGGATCAGCTTGCGCATGCTGCGCGAGACATGCAGGCCGTTCGGCCACAGAACCGTTCTGGGATCAGGGCACCACCACAGGATCGGCTGGCCAGGGGCGTACCACGGGAAGATTCCATGCCGGTAGGCGGTGATCAGGCGTGGAACCGATAAATCGCCGCCGGCAGCCAGCAACCCGTTTGGTTCTTCCATCGCATGATCGGCAGACGGAAAGGCAAGGTCCTTTGCAGTTAACCAGGTCAGGTGCGCCATACGTGCTCCAGGTCCGCTTCAGTAATTCAAATGGTTTATCAGATTCGGGTTATAAGCTATTGTCCTGAATGAATAAAGCAGTACGCCGGGGCGGAACATTCAGAGCGCCTGACTGTCTGCTGTCCGATCAATGTGCCACGCGGTTATGAAATCGGCCTGATCAAGCCTTACAATATCCGCCTGAATCCAAATGGAAGCGTTGTTTTGAAGGAAACTGCAGCCCAGAAAATGTCGATGCCGTGGCGTGAGCAGCTGGCGTTGCGCCTGCGTGAGGGCGCCTTGCTGGCCATGATAGCCCTGTGCCTCTACCTGTGCATGGCGTTGTTTACCTTCGAGCCCAGCGATCCGGGCTGGACCCGCAGCAGCGGCAGTGCCGACGTACAGAATGCAGGGGGCGCCATGGGGGCCTGGATCGCCGACGTGCTGTTGCTGTCGCTCGGCTACCTGGCATTTCTGTTCCCGCTCATCGTCGCAGTAAAGGTGTACCAGATGTTCCGTCGGCGCCATGAGCCCATGATCTGGAACGGCTGGCTGTTTTCCTGGCGGCTGATCGGCTTTGTGCTGACGCTGTTTGCCGGTACGGCGCTGGCAGCGCTGCATGGCTCTCCGGGTGCCCACTTCCCCGAAGGCGCAGGCGCGGGAGGTGTGTTGGGCCAACTGTTGCGCGACCTGACTTACCCTGCGCTCAACATGCAGGGCAGCACCTTGCTGTATCTGACCCTGTTTCTGTTCGGGCTGACCGTTTTCACCAACCTGTCGTGGCTGCGGGTGATGGATATTACCGGGCGGCTTACGCTGGACCTGTTTGATCTGCTCAAGCGCGCCTGGGCCGGGTGGCGGGGCCGACGCGCGGTATCGTCTGTTGCGGTTGCTCCGGCGCGCGAGCCGCGCCCGGCACCCGGACCGCGCAAGGAGCCCTCATTCAGCGCGGAGGAACAGAAACGGGCGGACGCATCACGTGCTCAGCGCCAGGAAGCGCTGGCCAGGCATGTGGCGGCGCAGGAAAACCGCACTCCGCCGGAAATTGTCCCGCTGGATACCAAGCCGGTGGAGGCCAGCGTTCGCACCCAGAAGGAAAAACAGGTCCGCCTGTTTACCGACACAGCCGCCCCGGACTCATTGCCGCCCATTTCGCTGCTGGACCCGGCCAGCAAGAAAACCAAGGGCTTCTCTGCAGAGTCGCTGGAAGGGATGTCTCGCCTGCTTGAGATCAAGCTCAAGGACTTTGGCGTCGACGCGCAGGTTGAGAAGGTACAACCCGGACCGGTCATTACCCGGTTTGAAATTCAGCCTGCCCCGGGCGTGAAGGTCAGCAAGATTTCCAACCTGGCCAAGGATCTGGCTCGCTCGCTTGCCGTCATCAGTGTGCGTGTGGTTGAGGTCATTCCGGGCAAGACCACGGTGGGTATCGAGATTCCCAACGAGGATCGCGAGATCGTTCGCTTGTCCGAAGTGCTGGAAACCCGCGAGTTCGACGAAGCCCAGTCCCCGGTCACCCTGGCCCTTGGGCACGATATCGGCGGTCATCCGGTGATGGCGGACCTTGCCAAAATGCCCCACCTGCTGGTCGCAGGTACCACGGGCTCAGGTAAATCGGTTGGCGTTAACGCCATGCTGCTGAGCATCCTGTTCAAGGCCACGCCCTCGGAAGTGCGTCTGATCATGGTTGACCCAAAGATGCTCGAGCTGTCCATCTACGAGGGGATTCCGCACCTGCTGGCACCGGTCGTGACCGATATGAAGGAGGCCTCCAACGCGCTGCGCTGGTGTGTCGCCGAGATGGAGCGTCGCTACAAGCTGATGGCCGCAATGGGCGTGCGCAACCTGGCCGGGTTCAACCGCAAGGTTAAAGACGCGGCCAAGGCTGGCACACCGCTGACCGATCCGCTGTATCGCCGCGAAAGCATGGATGACCTGCCGCCGGAACTTGAGGCGCTGCCGGTGATCGTAGTGGTAATCGACGAATTTGCCGACATGATGATGATCGTCGGCAAGAAGGTCGAGGAACTGATTGCGCGTATTGCTCAAAAGGCGCGCGCTGCCGGCATTCACCTGATTCTGGCAACGCAGCGCCCATCGGTGGACGTGATCACCGGCCTTATCAAGGCAAATATTCCGACCCGTATGGCCTTCCAGGTATCCAGCAAGATCGACTCGCGCACCATCCTGGATCAGGGTGGGGCAGAGCAACTGCTGGGGCACGGTGACATGCTTTACATGCCGCCCGGTACCAGCCTGCCGGTGCGGGTACACGGCGCCTTTGTCTCCGATGATGAGGTCCACCGCCTGGTCGACGCCTGGAAGCAGCGCGGCGAGCCGGATTACATCCAGGACATTCTGGACGGTGCCGACGACTCCGCAACCAGCGGCAGCTATGATGGCGGCAGCGGCGGCGACGACAGCGAGGAGGACGCGCTGTACGACGAAGCCGTGCGCTTCGTCACCGAAAGCCGTCGGGCGTCCATCTCGGCAGTACAGCGCAAGCTCAAGATTGGCTATAACCGCGCCGCGCGCATGATCGAAGCCATGGAAATGGCCGGCGTGGTTACCTCAATGAATACCAATGGCTCGCGCGAGGTCATCGCACCGCCGCCGATCCGCGACTGAGTGGAGAAACGCATTATCATGTTGAATATTCTGTCTGGCTGGCGTTGGCTGGGGCTGTGTGCGGCGCTGCTCGGTACGCCGGTACTGGCGCAGGACGCTGCAGACGCGGCAGCGCAGCGCCTGAACGAGCTGCTCTCGGCAGCCAATACCCTGACCGCCAACTTTTCCCAGATGACGCTCAGCTCCAACGGCTCCAATTTGCAGGAAACCAGCGGCCAGGTCACCCTGCAGCGTCCCGGCAAGTTCCGCTGGCATACCGATCCGCCGCTGGAGCAGGTGCTGGTCTCCGACGGCCAACAGGTTTGGCTGTATGACCCTGACCTGATGCAGGTCACTATCCAGAAGCTGGATCAGCGCCTGACCCACACGCCGGCACTGCTGCTGTCTGGCGATGTCAGCACCCTCACGGACAATTTCAGCATCCGCTGGACTCAGGGTGGCAGCGTGGATGACTTTGTGCTGACGCCCAAGGCCAGTGACACCATGTTCGAGACTCTGAGGCTGTCTTTCCGTGACGGACTGATCAACGACATGCAGCTCAATGACCCGATCGGCCAGCGCACCAATATCCTGTTCCAGAACGTTGTGCTGAATGCACCGGTAGCCGGATCACAGTTCACCTTCGAGGTACCGGACGGAGTCGACGTCATCAGTGAATAACCGCGGCCTGTTTGCGCCGCCGGCGCCGCGCGAGCCGCTGGCAGCGCGAATGCGTCCGCGCACGCTCGATGAATACGCTGGCCAGGAGCATCTGCTCGGGGCCGGTCGACCGCTGCGCACCGCGCTTGAGCAGGGCGCTCTGCACTCGATGATCTTCTGGGGCCCGCCGGGCGTCGGCAAAACGACCCTGGCGCGGCTGATCGCCACCGTGAGTGACGCCCACTTTGAAACCCTGTCTGCCGTACTGGCCGGGGTAAAGGACATTCGCCAGGCGGTGGACATTGCCCGCCAGAACTACGCCGCCAATGGCCGCCGCACTATCCTGTTTGTCGATGAGGTCCATCGTTTCAACAAGGCCCAGCAGGACGCCTTTCTGCCGTATGTCGAAGACGGTACGCTGTTGTTTATTGGCGCCACCACGGAAAACCCCTCCTTTGAACTGAACAACGCGCTGCTGTCCCGTGCCCGGGTGTATGTGCTCAAGGGGCTTGATGAAGACGCGCTGGGTGGTCTGCTTGATCGCGCCCTGACAGACAGCGAGCGTGGGCTCGGCGCACTGCAACTGCAATTGGCGCCGCAGGCCCGGCAGCTGCTGCTCGATGCATCCGATGGAGACGCCCGCCGATTGCTGAACCTGCTGGAGATCGCTGCCGATCTGGTGGAGCAGGGCGGCGTGATTGAAGCCGATCTGCTTGGCGAGTTGCTGAGTGATACCCGCCGCCGTTTCGACAAGGGCGGCGAAGCCTTTTATGATCAGATTTCCGCGCTGCACAAGTCGGTGCGAGGCTCCAATCCGGATGCCGCTCTGTACTGGTTCGCGCGTATGCTCGATGGCGGCTGTGATCCCCTGTATATCGCCCGTCGCGTCGTACGCATGGCCAGCGAGGACATTGGCAACGCCGACCCCCGCGCATTGACGCTGTGCCTCAACGCCTGGGATGTCCAGGAACGCCTTGGCAGCCCGGAAGGCGAGCTGGCGGTGGCCCAGGCCATCACCTATCTGGCTTGTGCGCCGAAGAGCAACGCAGTGTATAACGCATTCAACACCGCCATGCGTGATGTTGCCGGCCAGGGGTCGCTGGACGTGCCGATGCATTTACGTAATGCGCCGACCAAGCTGATGAAAGACCTGGGTTACAACGAGGGCTATCGCTACGCCCACGACGAGCCCGAAGCCTATGCCGCCGGTGAAGACTATTTCCCCGAGGCGCTTGAGCCTCGCCGCTATTACCAGCCGGTCCCGCGCGGACTTGAACTGAAAATCGCCCAGAAGCTGCAGCACTTGCGATCACTGGATGCGGCGAGCAGCAGGCAACGGAGGAAGGATGATTAAGCTGTATCTGGCTGTCATGCTGGGCGGCTCGCTGGGAGCGGCGGCACGTTATGGTGTGGCGCAGTGGTCAGCTGCCCACTGGCCCAAGTTGTTCCCGTTACCGACCTTGATCGTGAATCTGCTCGGATGCCTGCTGATCGGTGTACTATACGGCCTTTGGCTGGATCGCCCGGACCTGTCCCCCATGCTGCGCCAAACGCTGGTAGTGGGGTTCCTTGGTGCCTTTACCACCTTCTCGACCTTCTCGCTGGATACCCTCCGGATGCTGGAGAACGGTGAAGGTCTGCTGGCTCTGGCTTACATTCTGCTCAGTGTGTGCGTTGGTTTGTTCGCCACCTGGGCCGGCCTGTCGCTCGCGCGCTGACCGGCTGCCACCTGAAACTGTTGAAGATGATGACCCATGCTTGACGCAAAACTCGTTCGTACCCAACCGCAACTGCTCGCCGAGCGCCTTGCCACCCGCGGCTATGAGCTGGACCTCGCTCAGCTCGAGGCGCTGGAGTCCCGGCGCAAGGACGTTCAGACCCGCACCGAAAGTCTGCAGGCCGAACGCAACAGTCGCTCCAAGTCGATCGGGCAGGCCAAGGCGCGTGGCGAAGATATTCAGCCGCTGCTGGCTGACGTCGACCGCATGGGCAACGAGTTGGCTCAAGCCAAACAGGAGCTCGAGGCAATCCAGGTCGAGCTGGACGCCATGCTGCTGAGCATGCCCAACCTGCCGGCCGAGACAGTCCCGGTAGGCAAGGATGAAAACGAGAATGTCGAAGTGCGCCGCTGGGGGACGCCGCGTGCATTCGACTTCGAGGCCAAGGACCACGTCGCACTGGGCGAGCAGCACGGCTACCTGGATTTTGAAACGGCCGCCAAATTGTCTGGTGCCCGCTTTGCCCTGATGCGCGGCCCGATTGCCCGTCTGCACCGCGCGCTGGCCCAGTTCATGCTGGATCTGCATGTTAACGAGCATGGTTACGAAGAGGCCTACACGCCGTATCTGGTGCAGGCCGAAGCCCTGCAAGGCACCGGTCAGCTGCCCAAGTTCGAAGAAGACCTGTTCAAGATCAAGCGCGGTGAAGACCAGCGCGACCTGTACCTGATCCCGACTGCCGAGGTCTCGCTGACCAATATCGTCAGCCAGAGCATCGTTGCCGCCGAGGAGCTGCCGATCAGGCTGACCGCACACACCCCCTGTTTCCGCAGTGAGGCCGGTTCCGCCGGTCGCGATACCCGCGGCATGATTCGTCAGCATCAGTTCGACAAGGTCGAGATGGTGCAGATCGTTCGCCCTGAAGACTCTGCTGCCGCGCTGGAAGAGCTCACAGGTCACGCTGAAGACGTACTCAAGCGTCTGGAGCTGCCGTACCGCACCATGGCCCTGTGCACAGGCGACATGGGCTTCAGCGCCCAGCAGACTTACGATCTTGAGGTATGGATTCCGAGTCAGGGCAAGTATCGCGAGATCTCCTCCTGCTCCAACTGTGGTGATTTCCAGGCCCGTCGCATGCAGGCGCGCTGGCGCAATCCGGAAACCGGCAAGCCGGAACTGGTGCATACCCTTAATGGCTCGGGGCTTGCGGTGGGCCGCACCCTGGTGGCCGTGCTGGAAAACTACCAGCAGGCAGATGGCAGCATTGAAGTGCCGCAGGCCCTGCGCAGCTACATGGGCGGACTGGAGCGCATCGGCTAAGCCGACGACTCCAGCCTCACCAACAGCGGGAGCCAATGGCTCCCGCTTTGCCTTTTAATGATGTATGCCGAGGAAGCGAGCATGGAATTCCTGCCCCTGTTTCATAATCTGACCGGCCGCCGCGTGCTGGTTGTTGGCGGTGGCGAAATTGCCCTGCGCAAGGCTCGCTTGCTCAGCGAAGCGGGTGCTGCGCTGTATGTGGTGGCGCCCGAGGTCGAGCCGGCGCTGCGCGAGCTGGTTGCCGGCAGCAATGGCTCGATACGTGAGGGTGGCTATCAGCCATCGGATCTGGACGCAGCCGTGCTGGCAATTGCCGCGACGGATGACGAAGCACTCAACGCGCGGGTGTCGGCAGATGCTCAGGCGCTGCGTATTCCGGTCAACGCAGTGGATGCCCCGCACCTGTGCACCGTCATCTTCCCGGCAATCGTCGACCGCTCGCCGCTGCTGATTGCGATCTCCAGCGGCAGTCACGCTCCTGTGCTGGCTCGCTTGTCCCGCGCCCGAATCGAGACTCTGTTCCCCGCTGCCTACGGTCGACTGGCCCAGTTGGCCAAACGCTTCCGCCAGCAGGTCAAGGAGGCATTGCCGACCATCAACCAGCGCCGCGCGTTTTGGGAAAACATCTTCCAGGGCGAGGTGGCAGAGCGCGTGTTTGCCGGGCAGGACGACGAGGCCGCGCAACTGCTGGAGGCCGAGCTGAGCGGTCAGCAGGGACAGGTGTATCGTGGCGAGGTATATCTGGTCGGCGCCGGCCCGGGCGACCCGGACCTGCTGACGTTCCGCGCTCTGCGGCTGATGCAGCAAGCCGACGTGGTACTGCATGATCGCCTGGTAGCGCCGGCCATCATTGATCTGTGTCGTCGTGATGCCGACCGTATCTATGTCGGCAAGGCGCGCAGCGATCACGCTGTGCCGCAGGAAGAGATCAATCAGTTGCTGGTGCGGCTGGCGAAGGAGGGCAAGCGCGTGCTGCGCCTCAAGGGCGGTGATCCGTTCATCTTCGGCCGCGGCGGCGAGGAGATCGAGGAGCTGGCAGCCCATGGCGTGCCATTCCAGGTCGTGCCGGGCATCACCGCAGCCAATGGCTGCTCGGCCTATGCCGGTATTCCGCTGACCCATCGCGATTACGCCCAGTCGGTGCGCTTCGTCACCGGACACCTGAAAGATGGCACCACCAATCTGCCCTGGAGTGAGCTGGTAGCCACTGGCCAGACGCTGGTGTTCTATATGGGGCTGGTCGGCCTGCCGGATATCTGCAGCCAGCTGATTGCCCATGGCCGCAGCGCCCAGACGCCCATCGCACTGGTTCAGCAGGGCACCACGAGCAATCAGAAGGTCCTGATCGGCACCCTGGCCGATATGCCTGAACGGGTTGCAGGCGAAACGATCAAGCCACCAACGCTGCTGATAGTCGGCGAAGTGGTATCGCTGCACGACAAGCTTAAATGGTTCAGGGCCGATGCATTGCCACCGGTGCAGGGTGTGCTGGGTACGGAACAAGGCTAAAACGCCAAATGCCGGACAGGCGCTGACGCCGCTCTGGCGTCGGGTAAGCAATTAGGGCAGGGTTTACCCTCTGTTTCAGGAGTACATCATGACCGATTCTGCCAACCTTACCCCGTCCGAAGACCTGGAAGCCGACGCGCTGCCGGAAGAGCTGTCCCAGGCCGTTTACGGCTTCTTCAATCGGATTCCGTTCAATCGCCTGCTTGGAATCGAAATTGACGAAGTGCGACGCGACTGCGTAGCGATGAGTCTGGCGATGCGACCAGATCTGGTCGGCAACTTTACCCAGGGTATCCTCCACGGTGGAGCCATTTCCTCATTGATCGATGTCTGTGGCGGCGCCATGGCGCTGATCGGAGCCTTTGATCGTCACGCCCACCTCACTGTCCAGGAACGAATGGTGCGCCTGTCGAAGCTGGGCACTATCGACTTGCGTGTCGATTATCTGCGTCCGGGGCGCGGAAAACAGTTTGTTTGTACCTCAACCCTGTTGCGCTCGGGCAATAAGGTCGGGGTGGTACGCTCGGAGTTGCATGCCGACGACGGTACCCTGATTGCCGTCGGCACCGGCACCTATCTTTGCGGGTAACAGCCAGGACGTGGCTCAGGCGACCGGCTTGCCGGTCACCGAAGCGCGCTCCGACAGTTCAATCCAGACCCCGTCCGGGTCGCGGATAAAGGCAATACGTGCGGTGCTGCCAAGGGTCACCGGTTCACGGGCTCCACTGGCACCATTAGCCAAAGCCCGCGCGTAGGCGAGATCACAGTCAAACACCTGCAGGGTCAGGTAGCGCAGTCCAAGCGCGGCAAGCGCCGGTTGATCGTCCGACGCGGGCGTATCTCCCTGTTCAAGCAGAATCCGTGCATCTGCGCAGCGAAGCATACCCGGGGCAAGCAGATCGCAGCCCAGCACGTCGGTGTAAAACCGTTGACTGCGATCAAGCTCAGCTACCCGCAGGCGCACTGCCAGCCCGGTAATGCCGTCGGTTCCGGCAGGCAGCAACGTGATGCGGTTGCCATCCGGGTCCTGCAGCGCGCGCTTTTGTGTCAGCCCGTCAATGCCAACCAGTATTTCGATGATGGGCATGGCAGCGGGTGAGGGCAGAGGGTCTCGTGCGTCATTAAGTTTCAATACCGCTTCACCAGCAGAGTAGCGGTGCTGAAGAATGCCACCACCCAGTTTCAGCGTATGGTCAAAGGGCAAGCCAACCTGCTCGCTCCAGAAGCGCTGCTGTGCATCGCGCTGATTGGTAAACAGACCGACATCAAAAAAGGCTTTGGCCAGACTCACGTCATTCTCCTTGGCAGACACGGGTGCCAACCCTAGCTCGCATCCCTTCCGGCTAGCGAGATGAAATCACACCCGGAATCGGCCACCATCGCTGCCGGTGATGGTGGCATCAGCGCCGACGGCGTTTCAGCAGCCAGCGCGCAGCCATTGCCACCAGCAACAGCAGAACCAGACCGGCCAATGCCAGAGCAACACGGTTCTTGGCAATAAACTGTTCACGGCCGTTACGCGTGACCTGTTCCCAGGCGCGATAGTCGGGCGGTACTTCGATCACCCGGTAGCGTTCGACGTAGTCGCGATAGGCCTGATAAAGCTCGGACACGATCTCTGGGTGCTGCTGCGCCAGATTGTGTCGCTCCAGCGGATCATTGGCGGTATCGAACAACTGCGGCCCGATACGCGCCGGGATGGCATTGGTGCTTGAGGTAACCAGTTTGTAATTGCCACGCCAGACGGCGATTCCACCAGCCAGTTCGTAGACGGTCGTGCGGCTGGCGTCGTGAACCTGTTCCTGCCGACCTTCGAGCAGGGCGCGCATGCTTTCACCCATGATCGGATGAACAGGCCTGCCCCGGTAGCGGTCGCCGGGCGGCGTGACACCGGCAATGTCGAGCAGCGTTGGGGTGATGTCGGTCACATAGCCAAAGCTGTTGGTTCGAGTGCCGGCGGCGACTCGACCCGGCTGACTGACGATCAACGGCACGCGCATCCCACCGCTAAACGGCGAGCCCTTGTAAGAGTAGAACGGAGTATTGGACGCATAGGCCCAGCCCGGGCCGTATTCGCTGTAGCTGCCGGGCGCGCCGAGCGCATCGATATCGGTGTCATAGCGCAGGCGGTAAAACAGCGGGGCGACCTCACGCAATACGGTCGACTCTCCCCCGTTATCGCTCATGAACAGGATCAGGGTATTGTCGTACTGACCGGTGTCCTTGAGATAGCTGAGCACCTTGCCGACGCTGGTATCCATCGCTTCAGCCATGCCGGCAAAGACCGCCATTTGCCGTGCCCGATAGGCCTTCTCTTCATCACTCAGACTAGCCCAGTCAATATGGCGACGAGCATAGAAGGTGCCCCAATCGTCGGTAACAGCGTTCTCACCGGTATCCGGCAACAACCCGCTCGCCAACTGGCGCTGGTAGCGCTGCTGGCGAATTGCATCCCAGCCCTGATCGTAGATGTCGGCATAGCGCTGAATATAGTCTTCAGGAACCTGGTGGGGTGCATGCACGGCCTGAAACGCCAGATAGCCGAAGAACGGCTTGCCGTCCGTGCGACCGCTGTCGATGTAGTCGATCAGCTTGTCGGCATAGGTGAACGAGGAATAAAAGCCCTCGGGAAGGTTCACCGGTTTGCCGTCCTCAATCCAGGTGGCGCTGCCGCCCGGTAGATAATGCTTGGCCTCCCAGTTGTCTGCACCGCTTTCCATCAGTGCAAAGGAGCGCGTGAAACCGCGCGCAACCGGCTGACTCTGCGGGCGGTCGCCCAAATGCCACTTGCCGGCCATGTAGGTGTTGTAACCTGCATCTTGCAGCAGGGTTGGCAAGGTCACAACGCTGTCGTTCAACCAGGTTTCGTAGCCCGGCTGACCTTTCTGGTTGTCCGCCATGATCTCCTTCATGTTACCCATGCCGACCAGGTGATTGGTCACGCCAGTCATCAGCATTGACCGGGTTGGCGAGCAGGTTGCGGCCACGTGAAAGTTGGTGAACTGGACCCCGCTGGCAGCCAGCTGGTCGATGTTGGGCGTGTGGATTTCACCGCCGTACGCCCCCAGATCGCTGAAACCGAGATCATCGGCGACAATCAGCAGAATGTTGGGACGCGAGTCCGCGCTGGCGGTATTGAACGGCAGTAGGATACTCAAGCCAAGGGCAGGAAGCAGGCGAAGGAGCGGGCGGTGCATGATAAAGTCCCTGTTTTTTGTGGTTATGTGCAACCGAGTATAGGGAGCGCTATCGCGGGCGCTGCGGCCGAGTGTAGCCAAACGACTGTCCCTGGCAGCCAATCCTGGCGCCGGGCAGCGCCTCGTTAATCGGGAACCTTCTGGCCGCCGGGCTGTTTATAGACAAGTTTGGACGGACTTTTCAGCAAGGGGGACGGGCGAGTGCATGTGCATTATCTGCAACATGTGGAATTCGAAGGGCTGGGCCTGATCGAACAATGGCTGACCGCTCACGGTCATACGCTAAGCGGCAGCAGGCTGTATGCCGGTGACGCACTCCCCGAGCTTGAGTCGGTTGACCTGCTGATCATCATGGGAGGCCCCATGAGCGTGAACGACGAGCAGGCCCTGCCGTGGCTGCGGGAAGAAAAGGCGTTCATTCGACGTGCGCTGACCGCCGACAAGGCGATGCTGGGTATTTGTCTCGGTGCACAACTGATTGCCGCAGCGCTGGGCCAGCCGGTGTATGCCAATGCAGAACGCGAAATTGGCTGGTTCAGGGTAACGGGCAATACCCATCATAACGGCGCGGCCTTTCACTTCCCCGCTCAATTCCACGCACTGCACTGGCATGGTGAAACCTTTGATCTGCCTCCGGGCGCCATTTTGCTTGCGTCCAGCGATGCCTGCGAAAACCAGGCTTTCCAGCTGGGGCGTTCGGTTATCGGCCTGCAATTTCATCTGGAAGCCGATCGCGCATTGCTTGAACGCTTTGTCACCGCTGACGCACAGGCACTTTCTCCGGAACGCTGGGTCCAAACTGCCGGGCAGATTCTCAGTGTGGATGATATGACCCTGACCCGCAGCGCAGCACTGCTGGATCACGTACTGACCTATCTGACGGAGGCTGTATGAAACACCGTATTTACGGATTGCTTGCCCTTACCGGGCTGGCGCTGCTGGGGGGCTGTGTTCAACTCCCGGATGGCATTGAGCCGGTAACGCCGTTTCAGGCTGACCGATACCTCGGACAGTGGTATGAAATCGCGCGGCTGGATCACCGTTTTGAACGCGGGCTGAGTCAGGTCAGTGCCGAGTACTCGCGCGCAGATAGCAACGAGATCAAGGTAATCAACCGCGGCTGTGATGCTCAAAGCGGATCCTGGAACCAGGCTGAGGGGCGTGCCCGCTTTGTCGACGACCCGAATACCGGGTTCCTGAAAGTATCATTCTTTGGGCCGTTTTACGGCACCTATGCCATCTTCGAACTGGATCCCGAATATCAATATGCCTTTGTTTCCGGCCCCAATCGCGACTACCTTTGGTTCTTGTCGCGTGACCCCGAACCGGATGCAGCACTGCGCCAGCAGTTCGTGAAGCGGGCTGGGGAGCTTGGCTTTGCGGTCGACGAACTTATCTGGGTCAAGCAGGGCGACAGCCGCTGCAGCTAGACGTGTTCGAAAATATGCACGGTCTCGTAGCCTTTCGCGGCGGCACAGGATACTCTTTGGCTCCAAGAATAATTACAGGCTGAGGCCGTTGCGTGCTTGATCTGACGACGTTGATGCTGGTGCTGGCGCTAACCACGGCCACAGCGGTGATTTGCCTGCTGGTTGCCGCCGCACTGAATCCCAGGGTTCCGTCCATTCGCTTCTGGGCGATTGGCCTCAGCATGGTCGTTTTCGGGGCTCTTTTACAGTCGGCACGCGCCTACATACCGATCTGGTTCAGCGCCATCGTCATTACCCAGGGCTACTTTGTACTTTGGTGGGGAGCGCGCTGCCACCAGCAGGGGTGGGCTGCCCCCCATTTCTGGCCAACCATGGCGACTCTGCTAGCTCTGCAGGGTGCAGCCTTCTTCCTGCTCAGGGATTCCCTTCGTTTCAGCATCATGACCCACAGCGCGATTGTAGTCGTGGTCGCCGGTCTCATGGTCTACGAAATTATCCGGGTACGACCAAGACCCCGTACCCTGACCTACGCCTGGTGCGCCATCTGGCTTGTTCATGCAGGCCTGTATCTGCGTCGTCTCATGCTGTACGGGCTTGATCCAGCGTATGCAAACGTCACCACCTTTGAGCAAGGCGAATCGGTCGAAGCGCTGAATTACCTTGAAGGCATCGTATTCATCTATGCCTTCACCATGATTTGCATCATGTTCCTGCTGCGCAGCCTTCAGGACGAACTCAAGACTCAGGCCATGCACGACCCGCTGACCAACCTGTTCAACCGCAGAGCTTTTGAACAGGCGGCACTGCGGCATCTGGAAGGTAACCGCAGGACAGGGGAGAGCGCAGCGCTGCTGTTGCTTGACTTGGACGGTTTCAAGGCAATCAACGACCGCCATGGCCATGCCGCAGGCGATGCAGTGCTGGCCCGATTTGCAGAGTTATTGCAGGACTCTTCACAGACACGGGACCTGATCTGCCGTTTTGGCGGAGAAGAATTTCTCTTGATGGTAGCCAACACGGATATGAACAAGGCAAGACAGCTTGCCGAACGGATTCGCGAAACCTGGCAACGTCAGCAGGTTCAGGTAGGCAGGCTAACGCTGAGCAATACCGTATCAATCGGGCTGACGCCGGTTCCGGCGGATTCCACATTGTCCCTGCACGAGCTGGTCGAACGAGCCGATCAGGCGCTGTACCAGGCCAAGCAGAGCGGGCGCAACCGCTGCTGCAGCTGGCCACTCACCGCTGACGACGCTGCCTGCCGAGAAGGCGAACAACGGAGTTTTGTTCAACTCGGCTCTCCGGAATAACCCAACAGGCATTGCCCCGGGCAATCTGCCCGCACCATTTTTCTTCATCATGTATTGCGTTTCCGAACTCTGTTCAATAGAGTGCTTTGCACAAGAATAAAACAAGCTGGATATGATGTATGCCGCCTTCACGCGAGGAAGCGGCGCAGGCCCTGCGCGAGATCAGCAATGTGCAGGCGCGTGTCGCCGGATTTCAGGACTATCGATTTGAAGCAAGCCAACTGATTCTCTGGGGGCTGCTTAATATCATCGGCTGCGTCGGCAGCGCTCTGTTCGCTGGCTACCTGCTTCCAATCTGGCTGGGTGTGGTGGTTGTCGGCCTGCTGCTCGGTGTATTCATGGCGGTCCACAGCGCCCCCCGAGTTCCCGGCGTAATCTGGCGCTATCTGCTGGTTATTCTCTCCATTTTGCTGTTTGACGTCATTCTGCACGTCATTTTCTGGCCTGTGTCTCCGCGCCAGGGCAGCATGATCGTCCCCCTGTTTGTTGCCACCATTTACATCGTTCGAGGCGCACAGTCACGGCCCCGTTACATCGCCGTTGGCGCCTTGCTGGCGGTGCTCAGCATGCTCAGCTTCCTGTTTGCAGGTGATGGCTACTGGTACTGGCTTGCACTCAGCTGGGGCGGCACCTTTGTGGTCTCGGGCCTCTGGCTGAGGAGGTGCTGATGCAGTCGCCAAACGACCTCATCCATCAGCCTGTGCGGCTCAAGATCATGGCCGCGCTCAACACGCTGGCATCCGATCAATGGCTGGAGTTTGTCTCGCTCAGGTCCATCGTCGATACCACCGATGGCAATCTTGGCGCACATCTCAATACCCTTGAAGCTGCCGAATACGTTCGAATCAAGAAGGATTTTGCAGGAAAGAAGCCGCGCACGCGGGTCTGCCTGAGCGCCAAGGGGCGTGTTGCATTCGGTCAGTATGTCGCCGAACTGCACGCCATTCTGGCGCCCCAGAACCTGGACACCTGATACGGCATCGCACCTGACTCACTCATAACATCAACAATCTGGAGTTGGCATGCACACTCGTTCGTTTATCTCGACCTCGGCCCGCTGGCAACAGCGTTTGCGTACCCTGTCATTGCTGGTGCTGCTTGTCGCCGGTGGCGGCGCAACCGGGTTGGTACTGGCCCAGGCCGATAACCAGCCGCCTGAAGCAACCGCAGCCAGCGCCGCAACAGCCGCTGTCAGTGAAACGGTACCGGCGATTCAGGCAGCAGCACCAGAAGCCCAGCCGGCAGTCGCGCACACCTCATTTGGCGTGCGTGAGATGTACCTGCAAGCCGATCCGCTGGTTAAATCGGTCATGATCCTGCTGGTGTTCTGTTCCGTGCTGACCTGGGCTGTGCTGCTCGAAAAGCTGTTCGTCTTCAGTGCAGCCAAACGCCGCAATAATCAGTTCCTCAAGGCCTATCGTGGCGGTCAGGCTGATCAGCTCGGAGAGCAGCTTGAGCGCAGCGCCATGGGACGGATGTGGAAGGTGGCCCAGGCCGAACTGAGTCACTACCGCACGCTGCCCGCCGAGGGCAACGATGCCGACCGGCTCAACCGTCTGCTGCAACGCATTGCGCTGACCGCCGGCATTGTTCAGGAACGCGATCTGGCCAGGATGGGAACCATGATGGGCGTACTGGCGACCATCGGCGCCACGGCTCCCTTTATCGGCCTGTTCGGTACCGTATGGGGGATCCTCAACAGCTTCGCCAGTATCGCCACCCTTAAATCTGCCAGCCTGGCCGTCGTTGCGCCCGGTATCGCTGAAGCACTGCTGGCAACGGCGCTGGGGCTGTTTGCAGCAATTCCCGCGGTGATGATCTTCAACAAGTTTGCCCGTGACATTAACGGCTTTGTCGGTTCGCTGGACAATTTCTCGGCAGAGATGATCGCCGGCGTCTCACGTCAGCTGGATGAAGGTCGCTGATATGGGCATCCAGCTGAACTCCGGGCCGCTGGTGAAGCGGCACAACTACCAGCAGAACGCCGAGATGAACATCACACCCTTTGTCGATGTGATGCTGGTTTTGCTGATTATCTTCATGGTCGCAGCGCCTCTGGCGACGGTGGACGTCCCGGTTGATTTGCCAAGCAACGCCGCAACACCGAATCCGCCACCGGACGAGCCGGTTTATGTCAGCGTGCAGGCCGACGGCATGCTGTTCGTGCAAGAGCAGCCGGTAGTACTGGCCGACCTTGCCGCCGGTGTCAACCAGCTGACCGGCGGGGATGTGCGAACGCGCCTGTTTCTGCGTGGTGACAAGGCGGTGGAATACGGAACCCTCATGCAGGTCATGAATACATTGCAGAAGGCCGGATACGGACAGATCAGTCTGGTCGCCTCGGAAGAACTGGAGCCCTGATGAGCGCCTACCGAGAACGCAGTAGCTGGCCGTTCCGGATACTGGTGGCAATCGTTGCCCTGGGCCTGCATATCGGACTGCTGGCGTGGTTGCAGAGCGCGGAGTTCCGCCACCAGGCACTGCCGGCCGGCCCGGATGTGGTGGCTGTTGATCTTTACGTGCCGCCGCCACCGCCGCCGGAGCCAGAACCTGAACCTGAACCCGAGCGGGAACCCGAGCCCGAGCCACCAGCCCCCGAGCCGGAGCCGCAACCCGAGCCGCCAAAACCGACCGTTCGCAGGCCGCCCCCGGCGCCCGCAACACCGCCGACGCCCCGCGGCCCGCCGGTTCACAGCTTTGGTGCCAATCAGCAATGGGCAGCACCACCGACGCCGCCACCGGCAGCCACCAGCACACGCGGGAGAATGGCACCGTCCGGCTATGCCAACACGGTTAAGGGGCGAGTAACGGCCAACCTGCAGCGGCCCGAGGGCGCTGTTTACAAGCCGCCGCCAGGCTATCGGGGCGACCCCAACGACTTCAAGCGGCAATGCTACATCCCCTACGAAATCACGGTGGATGGTGCAGGCCAGATGGTCGGGTTCGAGATCGACCCCTGTGGCGATGCATTGCTGGATCAGGCTGCGCGTGAGGCCATCAGGCGTTCGGGTCCGTTTCCTCCACCACCCGGTGGCGGAGAAGGGCGCTACACCATTTACGGCACAGCCATCTTTTTGGACTGAATACGGAGTACTGGCATGTTTACCCCCACGCGTATTGTGTTGGCCTCAAGTGTGATCTTGCTGACGGCCTGTACCAGTGCACCGGTGCCGCCGAAACCCAAACCGGATCTGACACCCCGCCTGTCAGCTTTGCCGGATGCCGGAAGGGCAGGCTTTGACTGCAGCGGTGCCTTGCCGGAGGTGCATCGGCAGATCTGCGCCAGCGACAGCCTGGCGGCCCGGGATCGGCAGTTGACCGAGTTGCTTCACCAGCGTGTAAACGCACTGGATCTTCCCGGTGCGCTGCTGCTGGAGGCCAATCAGCGTCAGTGGCAACTGTCGCGTGCCGGAGCCTGTGGCCTGGGAACCGAGGCTGGCACCGCATTGCAACCAGATACGACAGCGCAAGCGTGCCTGGACGCCCTGTATCGCCAGCGCATCAATGAGCTGCGTAACTGGCCAGCGCCACCTAAGGTTACGTCATCACAGCGCCATGCCTGGTCCACCTATGCCGAGTTCAGAGTGGCTGAAGAACTCAGGCCCGGGTTCTGCAGCGCCATCGGTGCGGCCCTTAACCGCTCGTTGGCAGCAAAAGGCGAAGCAGACATTACCGTACTGTCCGGTGCCACCTTGCTGGCCGGCAGCCGCAATGGGGATCGCGAAGCCAGCGTCGGCGGCCACCGTTACCGGGTGGAACTCTACAACCCGGGTCTGTACGCCGGCTACCAGCAACGGGCACGGGGGCTGCTGATTGATGACCGGGTCGTCATGGATCATCGGACCATGCCCGCCTGGATTGCCAAGCAACCGGGTTACGGCGGTCGGGCCAACGCATCCTCGTCACAAACCGGGGATTACGGCAGCATCGACTTGTTCAGCTATCAGGGCGAGCCGCTGGCACTGGTCAATGAAACCTGGGGCTTCTACTCGCCGGCTGCGCGTGGTGAGTCGGCCTATGCCGGCGTTTACGCACTGGGTAGTGATATCAAGCCACTGTGCCTGTTCCAGAGCTATCTCACACCGCCGCGTACAGACAACCTGCGCGGATTACCCACCTACGCACAGCTCAACAGTGCGCTCGAGCAACTCGCAGGTGACCCGCTGCCGGGCTATGCCCAGAGCGAACGCCGCGACCTGTTTCAGCGCTGGAAAGAGCGTCAGTGGACCCTTCTCAATCTGCCGTTGCTGGGTGTTGACGAATACCAGCGCAGTGGTCGCCAGGGCGCCATCGCTGCCCGCAACGATGCCGCAATGGAGCAGTTCTTCCTCTGGTCCGAGCGTAATATCGGCAACAAGCAACGCTACCGTCGGTTGATGCCGATGCTGGCTCCGGCGCATCAGGAGCTGCAGGCGATGTTTGTCGGTCAGGGACTGACGGCAGCAGAGGCCGGCATCGCCGCCGACCTGCTGTTCCACGAGACCTTTGCCCGCAGCATGGAGAATCTGGAACTGCCGGAGCAGGTGCCTGCGCTGCCAGCGGAACCTTTTGCACGCTATCAGGCGCGTTATGCGATCGCCCCTCAACCCGGCGCGCTTGAGCAAGGCAGGCAGTTTGCCACGCTGCACAGCGTCGTACTCAATGGTGCGCCGCTGAATGTGGTGTCCGATTTTATTGCCTATGAAACCGAGGTGCTGGGCGAAAATCGGGGGATCGGTCCTGATGGTGACACCGCACTGATGGCTGCCGTTGCGACCCCGGATGCTGTATCGCTGTTGCTGCAGCGCGGATTTGACGTTAATGCACGCAACCAGTGGGGGCGAACCGCGCTGATGGCTGCAGCCCAGAACGGGCAGAGTGAATCGGTACGCAGATTGCTGGCAGCCGGGGCCGACCTGTATGCCGAAACACGCGCTGTAGAAGATGCCGGTGTTGGTGGTCCGGATCGACAAGAAGCGGCCACCGGTCGACAGACCGCATTGCTACTCGCCGCAGCCAGCGGCGACGAGGCGACCATCAGAGCGCTGATGGATGCCGGTGCCATGCGTCAGGCCTGGCGTGGTTACGACCAGGCCATCTGCCGGGCAGTATCAACCAACGAATCGCTGACAACCGATCAGCGCGATAGCTTCAAGGCTTCCGAACTGTGCGCCTCGACTTACGCACCCCTGCCTGTCAGTGCCCAGAAGCCGATTGATATACGCGCCGGCGATGAACTGATTATCCGTGAAGACGGTCAGAGTTATCCGATCCAGCTGATTCGTCGACCTGCAATGACATTGTTCGGTAGACCGACTGAAATGCCGCCGGCGGATCTGACCAAAGACATCGGCCCTATGGCGATCAACGTTGCCACGACTGCAACCCGGCGTGCGAAGGTCCGGGTGACTGGACCCCTGAATCTGCTGTTCGACGATCTTGGCGGCAATTCGCCTGATCTGCTGCGCTTCCAGGTCAGTTTCCCTGTCAGCGGCTCGCCGGTACCTCAAGCGGGATATCGTGTCTCGCAACAACCGGAGCAGCAGGTATTGAGCCTGGATTTCGACCCGCAGCGTCATCAGGTCGCGGCTGCATGGCGGGCGCTCTACAGCGCGGCCTATACTCAGGGTCTGAATCCGGCCAAAACCGGCTATGTCGTGATCGATAACCGAGGCGTGCGCCGCGTCAGTTACCAACTGGTTGTAAGCGATCAGTACGAGGAGCAAAACCCCTAGCCGTGGGCCGGTACAGGGCAGGGCGGCTACATTGAACGGGATACCTTCATGTTACGACTGTTCTGCCTGATGATCACAGCCTGTCTGATGACAGGCTGTGCGACTGCCGGCATGTCTCACAGCGAGCTGCCGACCTATTATCTGCCCGCGGACACATCAACCAAGCTGGGTCGCTATCTGGCAAAGCAACGCTCTACGGACCCGACGCAGTCTGGATTCATCATCCTGCATGACGGTGCAGATGCACTCGCTGCGCGGATTCGGCTGATTGACATGGCCGAGCACAGCCTGGATATCCAGTACTACATCTATAACACCGATATTACCGGAGGGCTGATCACTGAGCGGCTGATGGCCGCGGCTGATCGCGGTGTACGAGTACGTCTGCTGATAGATGACGTCGGTGCCAACGTCGATGATGTCGGTATTGCTACCGTGGGCCTGCATCCCAATATCGACGTGCGCCTGTACAACCCGGTCAGCCTGCGCAGCAACTGGATGAAGCTGCTGGGCAAGGTAATCGAGTTCGGCCGCATCAACTACCGCATGCACAACAAGCTGATGGTTGCCGATAGCACAGCGCTGATCACCGGCGGGCGCAATATCGGTGATGAGTACTTTTCTCTGACCGATATCGACTTTCAGGACGTCGATGTCATCGCCATCGGCCCGATCGCCGAAAGCGCAGCTGACAGTTTTGACAACTACTGGAACAGCGGTATCGCCATACCGATCACAATGATGACTGGCGAGCGCACGGCAGAGGAACTTGCCGGAATGCGCGCAAAGCTCGGATCAGCGACGCGCCAGGCTGCGCGCAATCCCTACATAAGGGCGGTTGCAGAGTCGCGTTTCCTCAGTGATCTCGGTGGCAACGCCCTCTCATGGCATTGGGGCCAAGCGAGCTGGCTTTACGATGACCCGTCCAAGTCAGATCCCCGCGGCGACGGCAAGGAGATTGCCTACCTTGGCCGCAGCCTGATCGAGCCGATCAGGCAAACCGAAGAGGAGCTGCTGCTGACGTCAGCCTATTTTGTGCCACGCACAGGCGGAGAACGGCTGCTTCTGGGGCTGGTTGAGCGTGGCGTTGATGTCTCGATACTGACCAACTCGCTGGCAACCACAGATGTACTGGCGGTACACAGTGGTTACGTCAAATCGCGTCGTCCGCTGCTCGAAGGTGGCGTCAGGCTCTGGGAGCTGAGACCGATTGCCGGACAGCAGGAAAGGGCCAGCCCATTCCTGGGTGAATCACTTGCCAGCCTGCACGCGAAAACCTTTGTGTTTGACCGCCAGGCAACTTTTATTGGCTCGGTGAACCTGGATCCGCGATCCATCAAAATCAATACCGAGGCAGGCGTCTACATCGAGAATCCCGAGTTGGCGCAGGAGATGGTCGAGCTGTTCGAGCGCTGGACCTCGGACGACTACGCCTTCAGGGTCGAACTGGATCGCCGGGGTGATCTGCGCTGGAGGGCCGAGGGACGAACCTGGGAAGCCGAACCTGATGCCAGCCGATTCCGTCGATTCATGAGCTGGAGCCTGGGCTGGCTGCCCTTGTCCGGACAGCTATAAGCAAGTCATGCGAGACCTGACAGCCAGCGCCGGGCAGCAGCAAGGTACAGACCTGCACAGCGCTTTACCTCGCTGGCATCACAGTGCTCTACCGCCCGATGCAGGGATTCCAGCGGGTCGGCAACCGGCGCAGCTGGAGAACCAAGTTGCAACAGATCGCTCTCCAGCTGATAACTCAGGTCCTCCAGGAGGCTGAGCGCGCTCTGGTCCAGCGGCTGCTCCAGCAATTGCTGTAGTGACAGGGTGTGCGCCTGGAGCTGCAAGACAGCAGGGTGACCGCTCGCGCCGGAGATCGCACCGGCGCCGGCCAGAGCTCCGGGCGCCATCATGCTGACCGTCAGACTTACTGGAACCAGATACATTTTCATGGCAAATCCCGTAAATGATAGTCAATCTCATTTGGATTCTAGCCGGAATTGCCATGAAAGCAATAGCGCTGCAGCAGTTTCCTTGATTTAGAGCAAGGGGCTGAGGAAGAACATAAGGCGTTCCAGCACACGCGCCCCACGCGAACGCTGCCGCCATTGCGCCAATTCAAGCTCAACGCTATCCGATATATAGCCGTCCAGCAGGCGTTTGATGACAGCGCAACCTTCTGGCGAAAAAAGCGGGACTGTGAGTTCAAAGTTGAGTTGGAGGCTGCGGATGTCCAGATTCACGCTGCCAACCAGCGCAAGCTGGCCATCCATCAGCATTGCCTTGGTGTGAAGCAGCCCGCCGCGAAACAGATAAATTGATCCACCTGCTTCGAGAAAACGCTCATAGTAAGCGCGGCTGGCCCAGCCAACCAGATGCGAGTCATTGCGCTCGGGTACCAGCACCTTGACCCGCACACCACGCCGCGCAGCCTGGCAGAGCGCGTCAAATATCGCCTCTGATGGTACGAAGTAGGGCGTACTGATGGTGATACTTTCATTGGCGCGATAGATGCTGGACAGTACCGCCTGGGTGATCAGATCTTCGCCCATGCCCGGACCTGACGGCAGAATGGACAGCCATTTATAGCAGGTTGGCGGGCTGGGCGGCGCAGGGGCCAGACGACGGATACCGGTCTCGACCTCCCAGTCCCAGGCAAATACCTTGTCCAGACCTCGTGCTGCAGGGCCATCCAGCCGCAACATGATATCGACCCACTGTCCTACGTTGGCCTCCTTCTTAAAGTGCGATGGGTCAGCCATATTCATCGAGCCGGTATAGGCAATATGCCCGTCGATGACAACCAGCTTGCGGTGCAGACGCAGGTCGACGCGCTGCGCCAGTGCCCGCCAGAGTCGCACCGGCAGGGCCGGCACCACTTCGATTCCGGCATCGATGAAACGCTTGCGCCAGCGCGAGCGAAAGAATGGACGACTGCCGGCGTGATCGATCAGCAGGGAAACCTGAACACCGCGTCCGGCGGCGTCGATCAGCGCTTCGCTCAAGGTGTCGATGCGCCCTCCGGGAAACCAGATATAGGTTTCCAGGTGAATACTGCTTTTGGCCTCTCGCACATCCTGACACAGGCGATCGAAGATCTGCTCGGGCGTCTCCAGCAGGTCCATTTGCTGGTAGCCCAGCGCGCCAATGCCGAGGCGAGTCTCGATCAGCTGGCGAATCCCCTGCACCAGCTGCCCGCCGGGCAAGGGGGCCTTTTGGGTTTTGAAATCCTCTGCAATGCTGGCGAGAAAGGGTTCCAGCATCGCCTCGGCCCGACGCGCACGTTGACGGCCAAGGTTGAGTTCACCCAGCATCAGATAGAGCAGGGCGCCCACAAACGGCAGGATATAGATAACCAGCAGCCAGGATAGCGTCACGCTGACCGGATTGCGGCGGCCAATGACCCGGAAGGTGACCACGGCGGTAAAAAGCCAGTAGAGTACCGCCAGGGCGATGCCGATGATATGTTCGATGTAGCTCATGCGGATTGAACAGAGTACCTGTCCAGACGTCCAATGCAGCAATCTAGCAGGATTTACCCGCACCGTTAAGAACAAGCCGCCGCGAGATCTTCACCGCATGTTGCCATTTTCCTTTGTTGACCGCCTGCGTTATCTGGTCGAACGTCAGTTCATCAAGGGCGCGCACTATCAGTTGCTGGTGGTCGCTGCCTTCATTGCCCTTATCTCCCTGATTGGCGGCTGGCTGGTCTGGCCAACCGGCGGGGAGGCCAGTCTCGCTGATTCGGTCTGGTGGGCATTTCTGCGGCTGACGGATCCGGGTTATCTCGGCGATGACGAAGGCACCTGGCGGCGCATCGTTTCCACGGTGCTGACGCTCAGCGGCTATGTTGTCTTTCTCGGCGCGCTGGTGGCGATCATGACGCGCTGGCTGATTGCGATGATGGTGAAGCTTGAACAGGGACTCACGCCTGTCACCGTCAGCGGCCATATTGTCATCCTCGGTTGGACCAACCGCACCATCCCGCTCGTACAGGAGATCCTGGACGTTAATGGTGGGATTCAGCGCCTGCTCAAGGCGCGCCTGACCAAACGCCTTCGTCTGGTCATTTTGGCTGAGGACGTTACGGCAGAGTATGTCCATGAGCTGCGCGCAGTCCCGCTGATTCGCAAGCACATGGGGAACATCATTCTGCGCTCGGGCACCGCCCTGCAGCCTGAAGACCTGGATCGCGCCGCCTGCCTGCAAGCGGCGGTCGTCCTTATTCCCGGACGCAATCAGACCGCCGGCTCACTGGTCGGCAGCGATGTGGAGGCTATCAAGGCACTGCTTACCTTGCAGGCGCAGGCCCACCAGCGCGGAGTAACGCCACCCTACGTCGTTGCCGAGGTTGATGACAGTCGCAAGATGGCGGTCATGCAGCGCGCCTACTCCGGCCCGCTGGAGGTGCTCGCCAGCGAGGCTCTGGTCAGTCGCCTGTTTGCTCAATCGATCATTCATCCCGGGCTGCCGGAGGTGTTTGGCGAAGTGATGACGGTGCATGAGGGTAACGAGTTTTATATCCGGTCTACCGATAACTGCGTCGGACAGACCCTGGCCGACATAGGCAGCCGTACACCTGATGCCATCGTGTGCGGCCTCATGCGCCTGGATGGCGATCGCTGGCGAACCTGGCTGAACGCACCGACCGGAGAAACGATCAGGAGCGGAGACAAGCTGGTGATGCTGGCTCGCGCCTACGAGCATGCTGCGCCACAGGGGGAACAGGTCGAAGTCAGCATGCGCCCGTTGCAACGTCCGGCATCCGGTCCGTCACGCCCAGTCAGCACGGGCGGCATGCGCAGACTGCTGGTGCTCGGCTGGAACCGACGTGTCCCGGCGTTGATCCACGAGCTTGCAGGGTATCGGGAGTATCACTTCGATGTGCACAATGTTGCCGTGGTCAACGCAGACGAGCGGGCCGCCATGATCAACAGCTACAGCCCGGCAACAGCCCGTGTCGACTGCCAGTTTACAGAGGCGGATTACATGGTCGAAGGGGCGCTGGATCAGTTGATGACGCAGCGTTTCGACAGCATCATCCTGGTATCGTCCGATCGCCTGGACAGTGGAGAGGAAGCGGATGCCCGCGCCATGGTCGGCTATCTGATTGTCGACGAGCTGCTGCGCCAGCGTGCCATCCGCCCGCAGATTCTGCTCGAGTTGAGCGACCCGGCCAACGAAAGCCTGGTTGTGCGCAAGCGCGGCGAGACTATCGTCAGCCCCATGATTCTGAGTCACCTGATGGCACAGATAGCACAGCGCCGCGAGCTCGGGCTGATGTTCGAGGAGTTGCTGACCACCGGTGGCCCGGAGCTGGTGTTCCTCGATCCGCGGCATTATCCGATGCAGAGTGTTACCACCTTCGCTGACCTTGAAGCGATCGTCGCACTGCACGGGGATACTGCGCTGGGCGTGTTTCGCCTCAAGGCCGATGAGCAGGGCAGACGGCTGCAGCTGAATCCGCAGCGTGACAAGCCTCTGCGGCTGGCCGAAGGCGACCAGCTGGTAGTTTTGACCACCTTGCCCCCAGGCGACCTGGCAGGCCGCTGAACACCTGACGGCTAGAGGCAGTTTTCCGGTTTGGGCAGTCCGGCGATCTTGCTGCCCAACTTTGCCGGGCTGCCTGGAAACAGCGTCAGCAAATACATACTGTTGCCCTTGTCCTTACCCAGTTCCTGGCCAACAAACTTGACCAGCGGACGCATCGCCGGTGAGAGCTGAAAGGTCTGGTAAAAGCGGCGCAGCAGAAGGATGACTTCCATATGCGCGGGGGTCAGCTCAATACCTTCGCGCAGGGCCAGTTCATGTGCGACGGCTTCGGACCAATCGCCAAGCGATACCAGGAAGCCTTCCTTGTCGATCGCAATGTCGCGGCCATCTGCATGGATAGTCTGTGTCACCAGCTCAGTACCTTGTCATACCGGGTGCATAGCTCGACCATACCCGGATAGTCGATCAGACTCACTCGCTGCGGCAGGTCATCTATCGCCAGGCCGCGGGCCAGAACGTCGGACTCCAGAGCAAACAACCTGATGCTGGCCGGTAACAATTGCATGGCGTTAACCGCGCTGGTGCGAGGCAGCAGCGCATAGACAGCATCCTCGATCAGCAGCAACCCTTGCTCCGGCCCGATAACCCGCAGGCTGGTGGCAAAATGGGTGTCATCCTGGGGGGCATGGCGCAGCAGGTGCAGAAGTGTTGACCTCATAAGGCTACCACCTGGTCGTGATGCTCCAGCAAGGTCGCGATCTCGGCACTGTCAACGGCCTTGCAGTTGATGATGAATCGCCCCGGCTGCAGGCCGCGCTCGGCAAGCGAATGCTGGCACACGAACAGGTCTTCCACACCAAACATCGGTAAGGCCTGAAGGTTGGATGCAACCGGCTTTTGCTCAATCAGTGTGGACTCTTGCCCCGGCAGCAACTGCAGAACGCCGGCGTCCATGAACAACATGCTCACCGGCACGCCGAAAGCCGCAGCAGCAAGTGCCAGGTCCAATGCTTCCCGGGCGGCGATCGATGTCGGCGGCTGGCGACTGATGACCAGCAGGCTTTTCAGATCAGGTTCCAAAGGTCACCGCCCGGTCTGCCGTCTGCAGCGCATCGACCCATTGCCCCAACCCGGAAAGAACCCAGGGTTCTCCGGTATTCGCCGTTGGCCGCTCCCAGCGATCTGCTTCGGCGGCATCCAGTATCCCTCGACGCAGGGCGGCGGCGATGCAGACGACTGCATCGAGCCCATTCTCGTTGATAAAGGCCTTCCAGCGCCGCGCCAGATCGCACTCGTCCTGCGGTTGCACACCTAGCGTGGAAGCAAGGTGTACCGCGTCACGGTAAAAAAACAGTCGACTGATCTGGTGGCCGCCGGCCAATACAGCCTCGGCAAACATCAGAGCACTGCGTGCAGCAGGATCCTGCGGACCAGCCAGCAAGGCAATCGCAAACTTCATGGTTTCACGCTCATAAACAAAATGGCCCGCCTTGAAGGCGGGCCATTGAGTATAACGCAGCGGGTTTGTTCAGTCGTCGCTGAAGATACCCAGCAACTGCAGCAGACTGAGGAACAGGTTGTAAATCGAGACGAACAGGGTAATGGTCGCCATGATGTAATTATCTTCACCACCATGAATGATGGAGCTGGTCTGATACAGGATGACCGCCGAAGAGAACAGGACGAACCCGGCGGAAATCGCCAGTTGCAGACCGCTGATCTGGATAAAGAAACTGGCAACCACTGCGCACATCAGAACGATACAGCCCGCCATGATGAAGCCTGACAGGAAACTGAAGTCCTTGCGGCTGAGGATCGCGTAGGCGGACAGGCCAAAGAAGACCACCGCAGTCATGCCCAGTGCCATGGATACCAGCTGGCCGCCATTCGGCAACGACAGATAGGCGTTCAGAATCGGACCAAGCGTGTAGCCAAGAAAACCGGTAAAGGCAAAGGTGCTGACCAGTCCCCAGCCGGAGTTACGCAGTTTGGTAGTCAGAAAGAGCAGGCCGTAGAAGCCGACCAGAGTCACAATGATGCCGGGGTACGGCAAATTGAGGCTCATGGACACGAAGGCCACCACGGCGCTGAACGCCAGCGTCATGGCCAGCAGCGAATAAGTGTTGCGGAACAGCTTGCTGACTTCCGCTTCGCTGACGCCAGCATGTTGAAGGGTCGTATTGTGTTCCTGCATGTTCATGTACAGCTCCTGTATCGGAATCGAAAATCCGTTGGTAGACCCTGATCATACGGCTTGATCACAGCAAATCAAGCCGCCGAAAGCGTCCAACTATTACCATTCATGTGAAAATCGCCACAAACGGTATCCCTCACTTTGCCCGGGCGCGGTTCATGACGGCGTCCAGCATGCTCAGCAGTTTCTTTTCATCAACCGGCTTGTCGAGCCAGGCCAGGAACTCGTCAACCTGACCGTGCATCAGTCGTTGTCCCTCGTCGCAGTAGGCGGAAACAACCAGAATCGGCATGTGTGCCAGCGCTGCCTGCGCCCGAACCTCACGAATCAGGTTGAGGCCATGTCCGTCCTGCAAGCGTAAATCCGTCACCATTGCGTCGTAGTGCGTTTCCTGCAGTTGCTGTTGAGCGCCTTTCAACGTAACACTGGTTGTTGGCAGATAGCCGGCCTTTCGCAGTACCAGTGCAATGAAGTCTGCGATCATCGGGTCATCATCAACCACCAGAACGCTGGGTGTCTGCACCTGCGCAGTCGCCTCGGCCTGCGCCTCAGCCTGCGCCTCAATCGGCAAGCTCAACCAGAACGTGGCGCCGTTCGGTGGCTCAGAGTCAAAACCGACGCAGCCATCCATTTGCGCCATCAACTCTCGCGAGATGGCGAGCCCCAGGCCAGTACCTTCTTGTTTGCGCTTGTCTGAACCATCAGCCTGGGCGAACTTTGCAAACACCTGATCCCGGAACTCGGCAGGAATGCCTTCACCCTGATCGGTAACGCTTACCCGCACGGTATCCTGATCGGTTACTACATCGATCACGACCTGCGAACCCTGCGGAGAGAACTTGATGGCGTTGGACAGATAGTTGTTCAGCACCTGGTGCAATCTCATGCTGTCGACCCGAACCAGAATGTCATGGCAGCCATGGGACACCAGATTTACTCCACGGTTTTGGGCATAGGCCTGATTGGCTGCAAGAGCCTCGTCTATCAGTTCTTTCAAACTGCAAGTGCGAAGCTCGAACTTCATTTTGCCTGCAGCGAGCTTCTCCATATCCAGCAGGTCGTTGATCAGGTGGTTCAGGCGCTGGCTATTGCTCTCTGCAATTTCCAGCATTTTACGCATGGGCGCAGGCACCTCACCGAGCGAGCCGCTGTTGACGATCGCCAGCGCACCAGAAATGGAGGTAAGCGGGGTACGCAGTTCGTGACTGACGGTGGAAACGAACTGGCTTTTCATCTGCTCGACCCGCTTCTGCTCGGTCATGTCCAGCATTGTTCCACTTGCGCGTACAGCCAAGCCGCTTTCATCTCTCTGGATCGCGCCACGGAGCAGGACCGGAACTCGATGACCAGCCTGATGACTCAGTGAAGTTTCAATCGAGAACGCCGATTGGTCCGACTGCAATGCCTCACGCAGCAGCTTTATCAGTTTGTGCCGCTCTTCCGGCGCCACCAGAGCCTGCCAGCGATGCAGCGACTGAAAATCGGAGGTAGGAGGGTAGCCGAGCATTTCCCAGGCACGCTGCGACGCAATGAAGCGCATGTCATTCAGATAGATATCCCACCAGCCATCATTACTACCCTTGAGCACAAGGCGCTGGCGCTCCTCGCTTTGACGCAGCGCGGCATTACTGCTGCGCAGTTGCTGGGTCATTGCGTGAGCCAACAGTTCTGCCTGATCACGACGCAGGACGAGGAGGGTAGCCATCAGAAACAGCAACAGACTGATACCCAGCCCGGCAAAAGGTACCCAGCCACTGTTGTTGTAGCGATCATCAAACTCGGGCGTACTCTCAAACTCCAATTGCCAGTCGCGCCCGTAGAGGCTCAGCTGCACGGTACGCGTCAGAGCGGGAGAAGTGACCGTATTGTCGATGTCGGAAAACAGGGTCGGGTTGTCTAGCCCCGGGGCGGTGTCGACCAGCCGGTAGCCCACTCCCGGGGTCAACGACCCGAGAATACCGGCAAGCAGATCCCCCATACGATACGGGCTGTAAACGAACCCTCTCAATGCTGCAAGCCGCTCCTCGGTAGTCGAGACCGGCAAACCGCCATAATAGACCGGCACGTACATCAGAATCCCGGCCTGAACAACGCCGTGGGTCTCCTGCAACAGTTTGACCGGCCCAGTTACCCAGGACTTCCCCGATTCGGCCGCAGCCTGCATGGCAGCCTGGCGGGTGGGTTCGGAATACATGTCGAAACCGAACGCGGCGAGATTCCGGCCTTCAAATGGCTCGAGGTAGACGATAGAGGTATAGAGAGAGCGCTCACCCTGAGGGTGAACGCGGAAGTCGGGAAAGCCTTCGGCACGAACTTGCTGTTCAAATGACTCAAGAAAGCCGGGACGTATGACCTGAGCAAAGCCGACCCCAAGAATGCCGGGATAGTTGTCCGCCAACTGGAGGCGCTCGACCAGTATGCGCCACTTGTATCGATCAACCTCAATGGCAGCATCAAACAAACCTGCACCGCCGAGCAGAATCTGCTCGTGGTCAATCATGCGTTTGTGTATCGCCGAGGTGATGTCGTCGGTAATCAGGACAAACTCACGATGCGCCGCACGCTCCTCACGGTCGACCAGATAGGACCAGATAAACAGGGTCGCAAGTACACCAATCCCGAGAACTAGCCACGACAGCGCATTTTGACGGCTGAAAGCAGCATTTGAGACGCCAACACGGGCTTGTTGTTGCTTGAGTTCAGTCATCCATGTATCCGGTGAAGAGTGGGACTCGCCCAATTTGGCTGTGCAAAGCATAATGGGTTAGATTCCTGCCTGCATAGCGTCAGGTCAGCCAAACCGCCTGAGACAAACCTTTCGGCAACATAGTCGCCACAAAGCGTGATAAATCGGCGCCTTTTTATTGGCGCCACACAACTTCCAAGAGTAGGTTATCACCTGAACCTCATCAGAGCGTTCAGCGTGACGGCATGTGCGCAAAATCGGCTCGCGGGTGCATTCACGCGCCCCCGCTAACCAGCAGCCTGGAGCTGCAGATCGGGAAACATTGACCATGGAAACGGCAGCTATAGAAAAAGGTGAAGTGGAGGCATTCTCTCTGCGCATGCGTGAACGCCAACACCGGCGACTGCGTCTGGTATCACATCTGGTCATCCTGATCTTGCTTGCAGTCGAAACTCGCGCGCTGTTGACTGGCGAATACGTCGCAGCAGCCCTGGTAGCGATCATCTTGAGCAGTATCCTGCTGACTCTCAGACTCAACGCAAAACCCGGCCCGGATTACGCTGCAGCCTTCGCACTGGTATCGCTTACCGCGCTGCTGGGATACTCGATGTGGTCCAACCAGGGCCTCTACAGCGGCGCGCTCATCGCCTTTCCGACCATCCTTGTCATTGCCGGCCTGATTACATCAGAACGTCTGTTCTGGGGCCTGCTGACGCTAATGCTGATCACCGTGGCGGGGATCAGCATAGCTGCAGCCCTCGGTTATCACTCTTTTCACCCCTTGCCGATGGGGCTCCAGCGCTGGATGGTGGTGAGCAGCATTCTGCTGCTGTCCGCCGGCACCATAGTCTGGCTGATGAGAGAGATGCGCTGTATGCAGCGCTCGCTGGAATCGGAAGTAAAGCGGCTGCGCTGCTCCCAGGCCAAGCTTACCCATCTGGCAGGCCACGACGCCCTGACCGGACTGAGCAACCGGGCATCGTTCAACAGTCACGTTGCACGGATGATCGAAATGGCCGGCCAGCGTAAAGGCTGCATTGCGGTGCTTTATCTGGACATCGACAACTTCAAGACCATCAACGACTCACTTGGCCACTCAGCGGGGGACGAGCTGATACAGGCAATAGCCTCGCGCCTCCGGCAGGTAGTGCGGGATGCCGATGCCCTCAGCCGGCACGGCGCAGACGAGTTTGTCATGGCCCTGGCAGATGTCGAAGACCTGCAAACGGCAATCCGTGTAGCTCAGCGCATGCAGACGGTCATATCGCAGCCTTTCGAGGTCAACGCCAAGCAACTGTTTACCTCGCTGTCGGTCGGTATTGCGGTATTTCCTGATGACGGCACGGACGTCGACACTCTGGTACGGAAGTCCGAGGTTGCAATGTTTCAGGCCAAGAAAGCAGGGCGCAACACCCACATCGTGCATCAGGCAGATATGGCGTCGGACAATCACGACCGACTGGATATCGAGCAAGCGCTGCGGCATGCCATCGCTCGGGATGAGCTCGAACTTTTCTATCAGCCGATCATTGCCTTGCGCGGAGACCGGCTGATTGGTGCAGAGGCATTATTGCGCTGGCGCCACCCTGAATATGGACTGCTTGGGCCAGACCGTTTTATGGACGTTGCGGAACAGTCAGGGCTGATTGTCGAGATCGGCGAGTGGGTACTCGGCCAAGCCTGTCGAGAAGCGGTACGCTGGCAGACCGAGGGGCTTAAAGGTCTGGGCGTATCAGTCAATCTGTCGGCGGTACAGCTGCGGCGGAACAACCTTGAGTCGGTTGTGGCCGACGCGCTGGCCAGCACCGGTCTGGGCGCAGCAATGCTGGAACTGGAGCTGACTGAATCCATGCTGCTGGAGAAGTCGGATCAATTCCTGCAGCTGCTGCGCAGCCTCAAGCAGATGGGCGTAAAGCTCGCCATTGACGACTTTGGCACCGGATATTCGAATCTGTCGTATCTGCAGCGCTTTCAGGTCGACCGGCTCAAGATCGACAAATCCTTTGTCAGTCATATTGGTAGCAACGAACAAAACCGCGCCATCGTTACAGCAGTGATCCAGATGGCGCACAGCCTCAAGCTGGAAGTAACTGCCGAGGGGATTGAGCATCAACTGGTGCAACGCATCCTCACGTCGCTGGGTTGTGATCATGCGCAGGGCTATCTGTTTTCAAGACCCGTGGAAGCAGACCGGTTTCTCGAATTTGCCAAGGCTCACAGCAGCATTGCCTAGGTTGGACGCCTGGAGGATTCGACGCCGGCAGCACTGGTAGCGCTCGCACCCATAACTTCGCATAATATGTATTATGTTAAATAGCGTATTGCGATTAATGCGTAATGAAAGCTCTGGTCAGAATGCCCCCACCCGCACCACCGTGCTCGACTCGTTCCGCGACCGACTTACCGAGCAACCAAACACAGATCGCCCTCTGGCGGCGTTGCAGTTTGAGCTTGCAGCAGCCTCCTGACTAGCACGATATTCTCCTGATTGTCGGGCTCATCGCGCATCGCAATGACCAGCGGCTCTTCGAATAGCATCCTGGCAACCCGCACATCGTCTATTCCATGTCTGATAGCCAGATACTCCATCACTGTCGGGTCCGACACAGCCAGATGGAATCGCCCCATGCTCAACATCTTCAGCAATGACAGCTCACTGCTGGCTCCACGGTCAATGCTGTCAGGAAAACGCTGCAGCAATGATTGAAATCGCTCCGGATAGATGTAGCTTTTAACAATACCGATACTGTGGCTGGCAAAAGCCTCGTCAATCTCGGCAACCTGGACATCGCTATCGGCCATCGCCATCAGCGCCAGCTGAGATGGCGTCACCTCGCCTGAGGAAACGAAGCCTTCTCTCACTTCTATCGGCCAGGCAGGAAAAAACCCGAGATAGCCGGGCTGGTGCGCGATCTGCTGGGCGCGCCGCCAGGGATAAAACTCGACCTGCAGGTCAATGTTGCACTGGCCGAGAATGGTTCGCAGATGCTGGATGGCATTACCGCCATGGACCATAGAGGACCCGGTATAAGGCTCCCAATCAAGTGCGGTGATTTTAAGCGCGCGTTGCACCGCCGCCCGCTCACCTGCGGCGAGCACCGGTGATGAGGCCGTGACTGCCAGAATCAGCGGAATATAAAGCCAGGTGCGCAGGTTCAAGCGATAGCTCCAATATCAGCCGCTTACCAATATCTGCAGCATAGCAGCAGATGCGATATCAAGGATGGCTGGCCAACGCGTCTCGCAACCAGTTCCCGGCAGGACCCAAGGGTCGCTTGCGAGACCAGACAACCTCCAGCGCCTGGAATCTTGGCCAGTTTGGCAGCGTCAACTCGACCAGCTTGTCGGCGGCATAGGCATCAACGAGCCACCGTGGCAGTACCGCCCAGCCAAAACCCATAACCGCAAGATCCAGCAAAATAAGATAGTTGGGGGCAGACCAGCTGCGAATCTGGCTGACTGGCTGCCACTCCGGCCCCTGGGCAGATCCGCTCAAGGTATTCAATCCAAGGTGTCGCCACTGCGCGAGCTGGCTCGATTCAATGTCCCCCTGCTGCACCAGCGGGTGCCCGGGGCTTGCATAAACGGCGAACTCGGCCCGTTCGGCGACCGGCGCGCGGCCTATTTCCGGCAGGAGCTGACCCTCAACCGGCAACAGTCCCAACGTGGCACGGCCACTGCTTATGAGGCTGATAATGTCGGCATTTTCGGCAAATATGCATTCAAACTCCAGCTCTGGAAAGCGTTCGGCCAGTTGCATGATCCGACTCTTGAAATGCTCCGACTGATAGGCATCGGACAGTACCAGCGTCAGCCGTGACTCCAGCCCGCCGGCCAGCGCACTGGCAGTGCGCTGCAGTCGGTCAGACGCCGACAGCACCTCCTCTACCCTGCCCAGTAAAGCCTGCCCTGCAGCGGACAGGACGGGCGACTTTCCGGTTCTGTCAAACAGGGTCAGCCCCAGATCAATCTCCAGCCGTGAAATCGCTTCGCTGACAGTTGACTGGCTTTTGCCCAATTGGCGCGCGGCGGCACTGAAACTGCCAAGGCTGGCAGCATGGGCGAAGGCTTCGAGTGATTCAGGAGACAACTTCATATCGGATTCACCGATGGATTCTAACTTCGTCCATCAGGTTAAACCTATGAGAATGCATCTGTCGAATAACCGGAGAGTTTTCATGACCGCGAATGTTGCCGATGGTGGAATGTCTCTGCGCGAGCGCATGCTCCACGCAGGACTCTTTGAGCTGATTGCAGTCATGGTGTTTGCACCGCTGATAACCTGGGTAACGGGCAAGCCGCTGCACCAGGCCGGCGCGTTGACGCTGACGCTTTCATGCATCGCGATGTTGTGGAATATGGTATTTACCGCCGCGTTTCAACACATCGAGCGCCAGCGCGGCTGGCGCCGAACCCTGAGGGTTCGGCTCCTTCATGCTAGCCTGTTTGAATGCGGCCTGGTAGTGATGATGGTCCCGGTCATCGCACTTTGGATGCAGGTCAGGCTGATGGAGGCGTTGCTGCTGGATATTGGCCTCATTCTGCTATTTCTGCCATACACCCTGGTGTTCAACTGGCTGTACGACCGGGCCAGAGCGCGGGTTTTGTCAGGCCGGCTCGGGCGCCTCAGCAACCCATGAACCAAATGGGTCGCCAAGGGCCGCCCAATATGCCGGCTCTAGCTGCATTTCAGCATCGGACAACAGGCAACTGTCCAGATCCTGCCGCAACTGGTCGGCGTCCAGGCCTTGACCAATGAACACCAACTCCTGTCGGCAGTCGCCGCTTTCTGGCCGCCATTGCTGCATGATCTCCTTGAGCAAGTCTGGATCGGTCGGCCAATGCTCGCGATCAACAAACCGCCACCAGCGTCCCGCTAGCCCATGCCGCATCAAGCTGCCCGCCTGGGACCAGCTGCCCGCCAGAGTCCACTTGCTGGCCAGCCAGAACAGCCCCTTGGAGCGCAGCAGCCTGCCGTTGCGCCACGGACTGCTTATGAAGCTGTAAAAACGTTGCGGATGAAACGGGCGGTTCGCTCGGTACACGGTAGAGCCAATACCGTATTCCTCCGTTTCCGGAATGTGCTCGCCGCGCAGTTCCTGCAGCCAACCCGGCGCTTCGGCAGCCCGCTCGAAATTGAACAGGCCGGTATTGAGTACCTCGCGCAACGGGACGTTACCCATCACCATTGGCAGGATGTTCGCGTGTCGGTTGAGGTTACGCAGGATAGACGTCAGCTCCGCGAGCGCGTCTCGGCTGATCAGATCACTCTTGCTGATCAGGATGACATCAGCGAACTCGACCTGCTCGACCAGCAGGTCGGTAATCGAACGCTCGTCGTCCTCACCCAGGGTTTCGCCGCGGCTGGCGAGACTGGCGGACTGTTCATAGTCGTTCAGGAAGTTGACCCCGTCGACGACCGTAACCATCGTATCGAGTCGGGCCATATCAGCCAGAGCGGTGCCCTCCCCATCCCTGAAGGTAAAGGTCTCTGCGACCGGCAGCGGCTCGGATATGCCGGTGGACTCGATCAGCAGGTAGTCATATCGCCCCTCTTTCGCCAGCCGGCCGACTTCCTCCAGCAGGTCCTCACGCAGGGTGCAGCAGATACAGCCGTTGCTCATCTCAACCAGCCGTTCCTCCGCCCGATTCAGGGTGACATCCCGCTGGACCTCGCTGGCATCGATATTGATTTCACTCATGTCGTTGACGATCACCGCAACGCGCAGGCCGTCACGGTTCCTAAGAAACACCTTCGACAGCCTGCAATGTGAATCCAAACTCTGCTGCACGTCGATGCAGCCCTTTCACCACGCGCTCCCGATATTTTTGTTCATAGTGATCAGCGCCAGGATCCTTGTAGTCCATGCCGAAGCGCAT
>NZ_JBSXON010000032.1:0-26739 GCF_056859475.1 Halopseudomonas sp. L-58 | reverse complement strand
CCGCTGGACACCGAGGCGCGCGCAGTCGCTCAACACCTGATCGGCATGAGGCTCGAAGGCAGCGAAGTTGAGATGGCTGTGGGTGTGGATGTAGGGCATGGGGGGAACGCTAGCCTTACGCGTAGCGAGCTCCAAGCTGGAAGCCGCTGCCCGGGTCAGGTGCAAGCCTCAAGCTACAAGCTACAAGCTACAAGCTACAAGCGAAAAGCGAAAAGCGAGGACAGACTGTGGGCCCTGCGGGAGTGCGGTGGAAGTTATCGCGGTCGTTTGCAGTTGCAGTGCCCTCAAACTACCCGCGCAGCTGGTGACCGCACGGGTGTTACTTGCAGCTTGAGGCTTGCAGCTGAGCCGCGTAGCGGCTCAGTGATGCTCTCGCGTCGCGCGGAATTCAATTTCCGGCCAGCGTTCTTCGGTCAGGCTGAGGTTGACTCGGGTCGGCGCCAGGTAGGTCAGGTGACCGCCGCCATCGACTGCGAGGTTCTCGGTGGCCTTCTTGCTGAATTCGTCGAGTTTCTTGCGATCACCGGATTCGACCCAGCGGGCGGACCAGACGTTGACCGGTTCGTACATGCACTCGACCTTGTATTCCTGCTTCAGGCGCTCGGCGACCACGTCGAACTGCAGTACACCGACTGCGCCGAGGATGATGTCGTTGTTGCGCTCGGGGAAGAACACCTGGGTGGCGCCTTCCTCGGCCAGTTCCTGCAGGCCCTGGCGCAGCTGCTTGGATTTCAGCGGGTCTTTCAGGCGCACGCGGCGGAACAGTTCCGGGGCAAAGTGCGGGATGCCGGTAAAGCCGATCTTCTCGCCTTCGGTAAAGGTGTCGCCGATCTGGATGGTGCCGTGGTTGTGCAGACCGATGATGTCGCCGGCCCAGGCTTCTTCCAGATGCTCACGCTCGGCGGCGAAGAAGGTCAGCGCATCGGCGATGCGCACTTCCTTGCCGGTGCGAACGTGGAACAGCTTCATGCCCTTTTCGTAACGGCCGGAGCAGATACGCACGAAGGCGATGCGGTCGCGGTGTTTGGGGTCCATGTTCGCCTGGATCTTGAACACGAAACCGGTGAACGGCGCTTCGGTCGGCTGCACCTCACGCTCGTGGCTGGCGCGCGGTTGCGGGCGCGGGGCCCAGTCGACGATGGCGTCCAGCACCTGATCAACACCGAAGTTGCCCAGCGCCGTACCGAAGAATACCGGAGTCAGTTCGCCCTTGAGGAAGGCGTCCTGATCGAACTCGTGGCAGGCACCCTGTACCAGTTCGAGTTGCTCGACGAAGTCGTCGTACAGATCGCCCAGATGGGCGCGGGCGGCATCGGAGTCCAGGCCATCGATGACCTGCTGCTCGGTGCGCTCGTGACCGTGGCCCGGGACGTAGACAATGATCTTGTCGTCGGCCAGGTGGTAGACGCCCTTGAAGTCGCGGTAGCAGCCAATCGGCCAGGTGATCGGGGCGGCCTTGATGTTCAGCACTGCCTCGATTTCGTCGAGCAACTCGATCGGGTCGCGGATGTCGCGGTCGAGTTTGTTGACGAAGCTGACGATGGGCGTGTCGCGCAGGCGGCAGACGTCCATCAGCGCAATGGTGCGCGGCTCGACACCCTTACCGCCGTCGAGCACCATCAGCGCCGAGTCCACCGCGGTCAGGGTGCGGTAGGTATCTTCCGAGAAGTCTTCGTGGCCGGGGGTGTCGAGCAGGTTGACCATCGCGTCGCGATAGGGGAACTGCATCACCGACGTGGTCACCGAAATGCCCCGCTCCTTTTCCATCGCCATCCAGTCGGAGGTGGCGTGGCGGTCGGATTTACGCGATTTGACCGTGCCGGCCACGCTGATCGCCTGGCCCATGAGCAGCAGACGTTCTGTGATGGTGGTCTTACCCGCATCCGGGTGAGAGATGATGGCGAAGGTGCGCCGTTTGGCGACTTCTTTTTCGATGGCGTTGGACATGTCGGCTACTGAGTAGTGGCGGGACGCGGTCGCTGCACGGTGCAGGCCGGGTCCGGACGAGGCTTGAAAAATAGCTGCGTATTGTCGCTGATCGGGCGGGGGATGACAAAGGCTAAAACGTGTACAGCGCCCGGTGCCGCCTGCCGGCAGTTTGAACTACTATTGCGGTCACGAGTGAGGGCGACCATGCACGACGATTTTGGCGACAACCTGCGGCTGCTGTGCAGCTACTACAAGTCCACCGCCGAGGTGTGTCGACGGCTGGGTATCAACCGCCCTCAGTTCAATCGCTATTTGAACGGCATCAATCGACCGTCCGACAGCACCATGCGCCGACTGTGCGACTTTTTCGGTGTTGAAGTTCACGAGATGCTGTTGCCCCACGGCCAGTTCCAGCGGTTGATTCAGGTGCGCCCGCAGCAGGGCGAGCGAACGGCGTTGCTGCCGTTACAGCCCGACTCGCTGGAGCAGCAATACCTGCAGCGGCTGAACCGTGCCGGCCAGAACGGGCTCGACAAATACCTCGGCTATTACTTCGAGTACTACCTGTCGATGGCCTATCCGGGCAGCATCCTGCGCACGCTGGTGTGTCTGGAAGAGCACGACGGCAAGACCTACTACCAGCGTACCGAGCGCATTCGCGAGCGGACGGGCAGCAAACCGTTTCACGGTGTTTACCGGGGCATGGTGCAGTTCCTGTCGGACCGTATCTTTCTCTCCGACTACGAAACCCTGACCAACTTCGAGATGACCCAGACGGTACTCTATCCCTCGTTCCGCAACCGGGTGGATCGCCTGACCGGTCTGCGCATCGGCGTATCCGGCAGTGGCGAGCGGGTGCCGTGCTGTACACGGGTGCTGTACGAGTACCTCGGGCGTGAGGTGGATCGGCAGCGGGTGCTGGCGCTGTGCGGGCTGTACGCCTGTGATGATCCGGCGCTGGACGCGGATATCCGCGCGGCGATCCGCAACGACATTGGCCCGGGAGAGTGGCACTTCCGGGCACGGTTTTAGATCGTCCGTTCGTCGCTCAGGTTGAGTGACCAGTCGCGGATTACGGCTGCTGTATCGCGCCCGCCCGCCAGCAGCCAGTGCAGTTTGCAGAACGCCGCTTCCGGTGTCATGTCACCGCCACTCAGCACACCCTGATCCTGCAGGCCCGCGCTCGCGGCATAGGCGCCGGGGCTGATGCCGCCTTGCAGGCACTGGGTCACGTTGACCATGACCTTGTCACTTGCTCCGGCGCGCTTGATAAAGGCGTCGAACGCCGGATCGCGGCTGGGCACGTTGCCCGCGCCGAAACTCTGCAACACCACCGCCTTGCAGTTACTGTCGGCCAGAATCGCGTCGTACAGGGCTGGCGGCATCGATGGATGCAGGCAGAGCATGGCAACCGCACCCGGCTGGAAGTCGAGGGCGGCGGCTTCGCGCGGATGACGGCTGGCGATGGCTTCGCCAAGCAATCGCTCGGTATACAGCTGCGGGCGGATATTGAGTTCGGCCAGCGGCGCCGCGTTGGGGGTGTCGAAGGCCTGAAACTGCTGGCTGCTGACTTTGCGCAGGCGGCTGCCGTTGAGCAGTCGGTTGTTGAACACCAGGCTGACATTGCGCAGGCGCGGCCCGGCTGCCAATTGCAGCGCCGCCTGCAGATGCGCCACCGCGTCGCTGCGCGGCAGCCCGAGCGGCACCTGCGAGCCGGTGAACAGCACGTTGCGTTCGCTGGCGCCGAGCATGAACGCTAGGGCCGCAGCGCTGTAGGCCATGGTGTCGGTGCCGTGCAGAATGATGAAGCCGCGGTAGCGCTCCCAGTTTTCGGCCAGCAGCGCGGCGAGCTGCTGCCAGTGCGCCGGGGTGATGTTGGCGCTGTCGATCAGTGGGTCGATCTCCAGCAGGTCGAAGCCGGGCAACTGTTGCAGGCTGCTGCCCAACTGCTGCTCGATACGCTGGCGCAGACCGGGGGCCGGTGCCAGCCCATGCGGGCCGGGCACCATGCCGATGGTGCCGCCGGTGTGCAGGATCAGCACCTCGGCGGTCATGAGGCGGCCTTTTGCGGTGCCAGCATGGACTGCGGGCTCAGCAGGCGGTTGAGTTCCGATTCGCTCATCAGATTCTCCTCGATGATCAGCGCCTTGACCGTGCTGCCGGTCATCAGCGCCGTATGGGCGATGCGCGAGGCATTGCTGTAGCCGATGTGCGGCACCAGCGCGGTGATGATACCGATACTGTTGTCGACGTGGGCGGCGCACGCCTGTTCGTTGGCGATGATGCCACGAATGCAGCGATGTTCGAGCATCTGGCAGGCTTCCTTGAGCATCTTCAGCGAGTTCAGCAGGTTGTAGATGATCATCGGCTCCATCGCGTTGAGCTGCAGCTGCCCGGCCTCCGCGGCCAGGGTCACCGCCAGATCGGCAGCGATGACCTGATACGCAGTCTGGTTCATCGCCTCGGGGATCACCGGGTTGACCTTGCCCGGCATGATCGAGGAGCCGGGCTGCATCGGCGGCAGCTGGATTTCACCGAGCCCTGTGCGCGGGCCGCTGGAGAGCAGGCGCAGGTCGTTGCTCATCTTGCTCAGCTTGATCGCCAGGCGCTTGAGGATACCGGAGAAGAACACGAAGGCACCCATGTCGGACGTCGCCTCGACCAGGTTGCAGGCCGGGACCAGCGGCTTGCCGGACACCTCGGCCAGCCGTGCGACCACTTTGGCCGAGTAGCCGTCCGGGGTGTTGATGCCGGTACCGATGGCGGTGCCGCCCAGGTTGACCTCACACAGCAGCGCGCAGGCTTCGCGAATGCGGTCGATATCTTCGCCGAGGTTGACGGCAAAGGCGTCGAACTCTTGGCCCAGCGTCATCGGAACGGCGTCCTGCAGCTGGGTGCGGCCCATCTTCAGGATATGCGCGAACTCGCGGCCCTTGTCTTCCAGTGCGGCCTTCAGCGAGGCCAGCGCGGGGACGAAATTGTCGGCGGCAAACTGGATGCCGAGGCAGGCCGCGGTCGGGTAGGCGTCGTTGGTCGACTGCGAGCGGTTGACGTCGTCATTCGGATGCAAGTAGCGATACTCGCCACGGCCGTGCCCCAGCTTGGCCAGCGCGACGTTGGCGATCACCTCGTTGGCGTTCATGTTGGTCGAGGTGCCGGCGCCGCCCTGAATGACGTCAACGATAAACTGATCGTGATACAGACCGCTGGCGATGTCTTCGCAGGCGGAGATGATGACGTCGGTCTTTTCCTGACTGAGCAGGCCGAAGTCGCGGTTGGTCAGCGCCGAGGCCTGTTTCACCTGCGCCAGAGCCTGAATCAGCTCCGGGAAGTGGGAAATCGGCACCCCGGTAATGGCAAAGTTGGTTGCCGCACGCAGGGTCTGGATGCCGTACCAGGCATCTTCGGGTACATCGAGATCACCAAGCAGATCGTGTTCTGAACGGGTATTCATGGGTGTGCTTCCAGAGGAAACGGAGCGCCGGGGGCCCGGCGCTCGGGGCAGGGGTCAGTGGTTGTCGTTGCGCTGGCTGGCCGGCCAGGACTCGTGGTCCAGATCCAGGTCGGCGTACTCTTCTGCGTGGAAGGTCGGCGCCTTGTTGCCGCTCTTGAGCTGACGGTCGTAGTCACCGAGTACGCGCTTGCCGGTCTTGAACAGCAGCGCCAGGGCAATCAGGTTGACCAGCGCCAACAGGCCCATGGTCAGGTCGGCAAAGCCGAATACGGTGCCCAGATCCATGATCGCGCCCAGACAGCACAGGCAGATCACCACGACGCGGAAACCGTTCATGACGAATTCGTTGCTGCGGCCGGTAGTCAGGTAGCTGACGCTGTTCTCACCGAGGTAATAGTTGTAGAGCACGGTGCTGAAGCCGAACAGCAGCATGGCAATGCTGACGAACACCCGGCCCCACTCACCGATGTGGGTGGCCAGCGATGCCTGGGTCAGGGCCACACCCTGGCTGGAATCGGCCAGACTCGGATCGTAGGCCGTGCCCATCAGAATGATCAGCGCGGTGCAGGTGCACAGCACGATGGTGTCGATAAACACCGAGAACGACTGCACCACGCCCTGATTGGCCGGGTGCGGGACGAAGGCCACCGCTGCCACGTTGGGCGCGCTGCCGAGGCCCGCTTCGTTGGAGAACAGGCCGCGCTTGACGCCCATCAGGATCGCCGCGCCGATGCCGCCGCCGACCACCGGGCCAATGCCGAAGGCACTTTCCACAATCAGCTTGAGAGTCGCGGGAATCTCGCTGAAGTTCAGGCCCAGTACCACCACGGCGATCAGCAGGTAGCCGCCAGCCATGATCGGCACCAACACTTCGGCGACCTGGGCGATACGTTTGACGCCGCCGAAGATGATCAGGCCGACCACCAGTGCCAGGCCGATGCCGCTGTAGTACAGCGGAATGCTGAACGCATCCTGCAGGGAGGTGGCGACTGCGTAGGACTGCAGGGCGATAAAGCCGATACCGAAGGTCACCAGCAGCAGCACCGAGTAAACCATCGCCAGCCACTTCCAGTTGCGGCCCAGACCGCGTTCGATGTAGTGGGCCGGGCCGCCACGGTAGGCACCATCCGGTTCGGCGGTCTTGTACAGCTGGGCGAGGGTACATTCGATGAAGCTGGTTGCCATGCCCATCAGGCCGACAACCCACATCCAGAAGATGGCGCCGGGGCCACCGAGGGTAATGGCCACCGCAACGCCGGCGATATTGCCGCCGCCAACCCGGCCGGCAACCGACAGGATCAGGGCTTGAAAGGAACTGAGGTGGCGTCCGTCCGCCTCGTGATGGTTGGCGGTCAGGATGCCGAACATCTTGCCGAAGTAACGAAACTGAACGAAGCGGGTGGCGATGGTGAACCAGACTCCGATGCCGACCAGCATGGCAATCAGAACCTTGCTCCACAGCAGGTCGCTGAGGGCGGATAGCATGATCTACTCCTTTCGGTGAGCCGAATTTTATTGTCGGTTGGGGAGGCTCATTGAAACGCGCGAGTACGCGCTTGGGGAGTTTGTAAACTGATACGAAAAGACGCTACATGATGCGTTTAGAGCATCAGGTAGCGTCTGTTTTTTTGCTGCCTCAGGCGATCTGTTCCAATGCCTCGTCGCGCAGCACCACCAGCGGTTGACCGGCCTGTACCCGGCCACCGGGCTGCTGCAGCACGTGGGTTACCACGCCGTCGCACGGCGCCTGCAGCGGAATCTCCATCTTCATCGATTCGAGAATCAGCAGCGTTTGCCCGGCCTTGACCGTGTCGCCCACCTTGACCTCGGCCTGCCACAGGCTGCCGGATACCGGGCTGTCGACGCCGACGCTGTCTTCCGGCCAGCTGACGTCCTCGTCGCTGCTTTCCAGCTCCTCGCTTTCGAAGTTGAACTGGCCGTTGGCGTGCCACTGGCGCAGCTCTTCGGCGAAGGCCGCGTTGCGCTGCTGCTTGAAGGCGTCGATGTCGTCGGCGTTGTCGTTGATGAAGGCTTCGTGCTCGGCGAGGCTGAACTGGCTTTCCTCGATGCGCAGCGGATAGCGGCCCTGCGGAAAGTCGCGGCGAATCTGCTGCAGTTCCTCGTGGCTGACTTCATAAAAGCGGATCTGGTCAAAGAAACGCAGCAGCCAGGGCTTGCTGAACTCGCGGGTCTGGCGGTAGCGGTTCCACATCTGCAGGGTACGGCCGACGAACTGATAACCGCCGGGGCCTTCCATGCCGTAGACGCAGAGGTAGGAGCCACCAATGCCGACCGAGTTCTCGGCGGTCCAGGTGCGCGCCGGGTTGTACTTGGTGGTGACCAGACGGTGGCGCGGATCGGTGGGCGTGGCCACCGGCGCGCCGAGGTAGACGTCGCCCAGGCCCATGACCAGATAGGACGCCTCGAACAGCACCTTCTTGACGTCGACGATGCTGTCCAGCCCGTTGATGCGGCGAATGAACTCCAGGTTGCTCGGGCACCAGGGTGCGTTCTTGCGCACCGACTGGGTGTATTTCTCGATCGCCAGCTGGCAGGCCTGGTCATCCCACGACAGCGGGATATGCACGATGCGCGAGGGCACCGCCAGTTCGTTGAGGCGTTCCGACAGCGCCTGCTCGGCCTTGAGCAGATGATCGAGCAGGGCGTCATGGCTCAATTGCTGGCTGTCGAAATGCACCTGCAGTGAGCGGATGCCCGGTGTCAGCTCACGCAGACCGGCCACCGGGTTTTGCTGCAGCCACTGCATCAGCGCGTGGGCGCGGAAGCGCAGGCGGATATCCAGCATCTGCTCACCGTACTCGACTAGCAGGAAGTGGTCACCGGCAGCGCGGTAGACAATTTCGTCGCCGAACTGCTCGGCGGGCAGGCGCTTGAGGATGGGGCTGTGGACCGGTACCGGTTGCCATTCAACCGGTTTGGCGGCCAGTGTGTCGATCTGCTGGATCTGCGCCGCTTCCAGCGCAACGGCCTGCTCGATGCTGACCGGTACAAAGCGCACGGTGTCGCCGGCGCGCAGCTGGCCGAGCTTCCACAGGTCGGCGGTGATCACGGTCGCCGGGCAGACGAAGCCGCCCAGTGACGGGCCGTCCGGGCCCAGGATCACCGGCATGTCGCCGGTAAAATCAACGGTGCCGAAGGCGTAGGCGTTATCGTGAATGTTGGACGGGTGAAGGCCGGCTTCGCCGCCGTCCTTGCGCGCCCACTCCGGTTTCGGGCCGATGAGACGCACGCCGGTGCGGCTGGAGTTGTAGTGGATTTCCCAGTCGGTGGCGAAGAAGCTGTCGATGTCCTTGCCGGTAAAGAAGTCCGGCGCGCCATGCGGGCCGTAGATCACCCGCAGCTCCCACTGGTTGCTGATCGCCGGGCGCAGCTCGCCGGGTACTTCGGCAGGCGCAACCGGGCTGACATCTGTGCTCAGGTGCAGCACGTCACCGGTGCGCAGCGCGCGGCCGTTGTGGCCACCGAACTGACCGAGGGTGAAGGTGGATTTGGAACCCAGATAATCCGGGCACTGCAGGCCGCCGAGCACCGCCAGATAGGCGCGGGCGCCGGCGTCCTTGATGCGGCCGAGGGTCAGGGTCTGACCGGCGGCGACGTCGATCACCTGCCAAGCGGCAATCGGCTGATCATCCAGTTTGGCGTCGATTTCCGCACCGCTCAGCACGATCTGGCTGGCGCTGGCAAAACGCAGGGTTGGGCCTTGCAGGGTGATTTCCAGCCCGGCGGCGTCGGCCGGGTTGTTCAGCAGGCGGTTGCCGAGGCGGAAGGCGTAGCTGTCGAACGGGCCGGACGGCGGCACGCCGACATCCCAGCTGCCGGTGCGGCCCGGAAAGTCCTGAATGGTGGTCTGGGTGCCGCCGGCCAGCACGTCGATGCGCGCCGGCTGGAAGCGGAAGCTGTTGAGGTAGCGGGTGGTGACCTCGCCTGCCAGCAGCGCCGGGTCGCGGGTCAGCGCGCGCAGGTAGTCGAGGTTGGTTTCGCTGCCGTACAGGCGGGTCGCGTCCAGGGTGTTCTGCAGTTTGCTTAACGCGGCGGCGCGGTCTTCAGCACGGACGATGACCTTGGCCAGCATGGGGTCGAAGTAGGGCGGTACTTCCAGCCCTGATTCGATCCAGTGGTCGATGCGGATGCCGTCGCCGGACGGGAAGGCCACTTCGCTGAGCAGGCCGGCGCAGGGCTGGAAGTCGCGGAACGGGTCTTCGGCGTACAGACGCACCTGAATGGAATGGCCCTTGGGTGCAAGGTTGGCGCGGCGAGCGTTCAGCTCCAGCTCTTCGCCGGCGGCCAGACGTACCATCCACTCGACCAAATCAACGCCGAACACCTCCTCGGTGACGCCATGCTCAACTTGCAGGCGGGTGTTTACTTCCAGGAAGTAGAACTGATGACTGTCGGCGTCGTAAATGAATTCGACGGTGCCAGCGTTGCGGTAGCTGACGCTGGACAGCAGCTTTTCAGCGGTGGCGTGCAGCTCGCCGCGTACCGCGTCGCTCAGGTTCGGCGCCGGGCACTCTTCAACCACCTTCTGATTACGGCGCTGGCTGGAGCAGTCGCGCTCACCCAGTGCCAGCGCGTTGCCCTTGCCGTCGGCAAACACCTGCACCTCAATGTGGCGGGCGCGGGCGATGAATTTCTCCAGGAACACGCCGTCGTCGGCAAAGTTGCTGGCGCCGAGGCGCTTGACGCTGTCGAAGGCACCGGCCAGTTCGTCTTCGCTGTGGCACAGCTGCATGCCGATACCGCCGCCACCGGCCGTGCTCTTGAGCATGACTGGATAGCCGATACGCGCGGCTTCTGCCTTGGCTGCCGCCAGATCGGTCAACAGATCGGTGCCCGGCAGCAGCGGCACATTGGCCTGCTCGGCCAGTTCACGGGCGCGGTGCTTGAGACCGAAAGCGAGCATCTGCTCGGGCGTCGGGCCGATAAAGGCGACCCCGGCGGCCTCGCAGCGGCGCACGAAGTTGGCGTTCTCACTGAGGAAGCCGTAACCGGGGTGGATGGCCTGGGCGCCGGTGTCGGCGGCGATGGCCAGCAGTTTGTCGACCTGCAGGTAGGTGTCGGCGGCGGCGCCTTCGCCGAGGCTGTAGGCCTCGTCGGCCAGCCGCACGTGCAGGCTGTCGGCGTCGCATTCGGCGTAGACGGCAACGGAGCCGACGCCGAGCTTGCGCAGGGTGCGGATGATACGGGTGGCGATGGCGCCACGGTTGGCGATCAGAACCTTGTTGAACATGTCGCTAGCCTTTGCCGGGCCGTCCCAGGCTGCTTCTTACGACAGTGGTCGTCCACTGAAGATGTTGTGTCTTGTTGCGTCGCCGCTGCTTAGTTCCAGACGAGGAGTTCTACCGGCGTCGGGTTATACCCATTGCACGGGTTGTTCAGCTGCGGGCAGTTGGAAATCAGGATCACCACGTCCATCAGCGCGGTCAGCTCGACATACTTAGCGGCGCCGGAGATGCCGTCCTCAAAGGTCAGGCCGCCTTCGGCGGTCACCGGGACGTTCATAAAGAAGTTGATGTTGTGGGTGATGTCGCGCTTGCCGATGCCGTACTGCGGGTTCTCGGCCACGGCCAGCATCCAGCTGTCACGGCACGAGTGCATGCAGCGCTTTTCCAGGTCGTAGCGCACGGTGTTGCTTTCGCTGGCGCAGGCACCGCCCAGCGTGTCGTGACGGCCGCAGGTATCGGCGACGATTTCCAGCATCGGGTTGTTTTCGTTCGAGCGAATCACCGAGCCGGCGGTCAGGTAGACGTTGCCCTGTTCGCGGATGGTATCGGTGGCGCTGTAGCGCTCGACCGGATTGGCGGCGCTGAAGAACAGGGTATCGGCGGCCTGATTGCCTTCCAGGTCCAGCAGGCGCAGGGTCTGGCCGGCCTTGACGATGCCGATGTAGTAATCGCCGGCGCCGATGGTGGTGCGCGAGGTGGCGTTCTCGGGGAGCAGGGAGCTGTGCTTGATCATGGTGTCCTCGCTTACTTGCCCAGGTGGTACAGGGCGTTGTTCTGGAAGCCGCGCTGGTTTTCCGGGCGGAAGTTGCGGCAGAAGTCGTCATCACTGACCGGCGCGGCCTGGCTCAGCTCGATGCGCACCGGCGTGTAGGGATAGCTTTCAGCGCTGCTGAGCGGGTGCGGGCAGGTATGCAGCAGCACCAGCGTGTCCATTTCGAAGCGCAGGGCGACCTGGCTGCCCGCCTTGCTGTGGCCTGAGACCAGTTGCATGCGGCCTTCGTCGTCGGTGGCGACCTTGCTGAACAGGTTCAGGTTGGCGGCCATATCGGCGCGGCCCAGTCCGTACTTGGCCAGCTCGACCAGGAAGGCGTCGTAGCCGTTCTGGTGCCATTCGTTGCGGGCGTTCTGGTAGTCACGCGCGCCCCAGCGCTCGGCCACCTGCGCGGCGTTGCTGTTGCCGCAGACGCTCTCGTGCCAACTCAGATCGTCTTCGACGATGGAGGCGAAGATGCGGCCCATGTCGGAGTACAGGCAGTTGCCGCGGGTCAGCTTGAAGGTGTGCTGGCACTTCAGGGTGTCTGGTGCGTTGTAGCGCTCCAGCAGGTTTTCCGGGTTGTAGAACAGCATGCCGACGTTGGCGTCGCCGACCAGGTCGGTCAGGCGCATCAGGGTGCCCTTGCGCACGCGCAGGGACCAGTGGCTGGCGCCGGGAATGTCGGTGGTATAGGTATTCAGCGTCATCTGCCTTGTCTCCGTGGTTCGGTGGCTCAGCTGGCGGCTTCGGCCAGCAGCGGGGCAATGGTTTGTGCGGTGGTTTGCGGCGCCGGCTGCCGGGCGCGGTGGTCGATCGACAGGTCATAGGTGATGGTGGCGCCGTAGGCTTGCGGTGCGTGCGGGTCGTGGCGCAGCTTGTCGAACACCCACAGGCGGGTGCCGAGGTGAAAGCCTTCCTTGATGTCGTGGGTGACCATGAAGATGGTCAGCTTGTGTTCCTGCCAGAGGCGCAGCACCAGTTCGTGCATGTCGGCGCGGATGCCGGGGTCAAGTGCACCGAAGGGTTCGTCCAGCAGCAGAATGCGCGGCTTGCCGAGCAGTGCCTGGGCAATCGCCAGGCGCTGTTTCATGCCGCCAGACAGCTCATGCGGGTACTTCTTCAGCGCGTGGCCAAGGCCGACTTCGGTGAGAATCGCTTCGGCGTCTTGCCGGGCCTGCTTGCGCTTGCTGCCGAACAGGTAACCGGTCAGCCCGCGTTGGGCAAAGCCGACCGCCGCCATGACGTTCTCCAGCACGGTCATGTGCGGGAACACCGAGTACTGCTGAAACACGATGCCGCGATCCGGGCCGGGTTCGGAGGCAATCGGCTTGCCGTCGAGCAGCAGCTCGCCGCTGGTCGGTGATTCGGTGCCCAGCAGCATTTTCAGAAAGGTGCTCTTGCCGCAGCCGGAGGCGCCGACCAGGGTGACGAACTCGCCCTCTTGAACGGTGACGTTCAGGCGTTCGAGCACCGGGTTGCCGTCGTAGCTCTTGCCGACGTTCTTCACTTCAATCATCAGTGGGCTCCTTGGGCGTTCCACGGGAACAGGCGGCGCGACAGGGTCGCCAGCAGCCAGTCGAAGAGGAAGGCCAGCAGGGTGATCCAGGCGACATACGGCAGGATCACGTCCATCGACATGTAGCGGCGGACCAGGAAGATGCGATAACCCAGACCGTCGGTGGCGGCGATGGCCTCGGCGGCGATCAGGAACAGCCAGCCCGCGCCCAGCGACAGACGCACGGCGTCGATCAGTTTCGGCATCAGTTGCGGCAGCAGCACGCGGACCATGATCTGGCTGGTGTTGGCGCCCAGAGTCTGCGCCTTGACCAGTTGCTCGCTGGGGATTTCCTGGGTGCGGCGCTGAAGGTCGCGGGCGATGAACGGGGTGATACCGATGGCGATCAGGATCACCTTGGAGGCTTCACCGAGGCCGAACAGAATGAACAGCACCGGCAGAATCGCCAGCGGTGGTATCAGCGACACCACCGTCAGCAGCGGGCTGACCCCAGCGTGCACCAGCGGCAGCGCGCCGGTAAACAGCCCCAGCGCCAGACCAATGGCCGCAGCGATCAGTACGCCGAGTCCAAGGCGCTTGAGGCTGCTGGCGGTGTCTTGCCAGAACAGGTATTCGCCGGTGCGCTTGCTCGGCTCCAGCGCCATGCGGTCAATGGCTTCACCCATCTGGCTGAAGGCGGGCAGCAGCTTGTCGTTGGCGTTCTCGGCCAGCCGTGCGTCCGATGCAATCACATACAGCAGCAACAGCAGCGCGAACGGCAGCAGGCCAAGGAACAGCCGGCTGGCCGGTGGTGGTGTGAGATTGATCAGTCGCTTCATATGCATCCCGCTGGGGCGCGCAGCCGCGCCCGGTGTGTTTCAGGGCTCAGAGCGCGCCATCGGCAGCCATCTGCATGTAGGTCGGGTCAAAGCGCAGCTTCAGGTTGCTGTTGTCGCCGTAGTCGCCGGCGGGCATCTGCACGCCGATGAAACCGGCATCCGGTGCGCCTTCACCCAGCAGGCCGTGGTCGAAGGAGAACTCGGCGACGTACTGCATGGTTTGTTTGAGCTGCGCACTGTTGGTCAGCTCCAGTGCGGCGGCCGGGGTGTAGAACATCCTGGTCGCGGCGAGCTGGGCTTCGTAACCGGCCAGATCGGTGCCGGAGGCTTCAGCCATGTAGCTGCGGGCGGCAACACCCTGCTCGCTGTCGCTGCTCATGGTTGCCATGATTTCGTACCAGGCGCCGGTCAGGGCCTTGCCCAGTTCAGGGTGTGCGCTGAGGGTATCGGTGTTGATCACCAGCAGGTCGATGATCTCGCCCGGAATCTGCGCCGAGTTGAACGCCACGGTGCTGCTGGGTTGCTGGCTGATTTCGCTCAGCAGCGGGTTCCAGGTCGCGACCGAGGTGACATCGTCGGTGCCGTAGATCGCGACCATGTCGGCGTCCGAGGTGTTGACCACCTGCACATCGGCTTCACTCAGACCTACCGAGTCCAGTGCGCGGGCCAGCAGGTAGTGGGACACGCTCAGCTCGACCAGATTGACGTTCTGGCCCTTGATGGCGGCCAGTTCGCTTTCGCCCTTGAGGATGATGCCGTCGTTGCCGTTGGAGAAGTCGCCGACGATCAGTGCAGTGCTGTCGACGCCGCCGGCGGCCGGAATGGTCAGTGCATCCATGTTGGTCATGGTGCAGGCGTCGAACTCGCCCACGGTGTACTGGTTGATGGACTCGATGTAATCGTTGATCTGCACCACATCAATGTTGATGTCGTACTTGTCGGCCCATTTCTTGACGATGCCGCTTTCGGCGCCGTAGGCCCAGGGCATCCAGCCGGCGTAGATCGACCAGCAGACCTTGAAGCTGTCCTGGGCCTGGGCTGTGGTCGACAGCAGCAGGGAGCTGAGCAGCAGGGCGGAGAATCTTTTCATCGGAAACCTCTCAGTCAATGTCACGTAGAGCACTCCTGGCAGTGGTGCCAATCGTCTCCCGGGCTTTTATCCCGCCGTGTAACCTTTGTCTGAAAGGTCGAGTGCTCTCGGACCAGTCACCGCTACAGCGGCCGGAACCCTAGCGCTCTATTTGCAAATTGTGTGTCGCGCGGTCGTGCGGAGTGCGAACGCTCAGTTCAAAGCAATATGCAGACCAGAATGGGCAAAGCCGCGGAATACGGGCACTTGGGGCTGGGCACCAGGACGGTGCATGAAGAGGGGTGCGCACTCGTGGTGCGCCGCTCTGTTTTGGTGCGCAACAGCAGTGCGTAATGCGGGTCGGCAGGAGAGGGCACAGCAATGGGGCATGCTGTGCCCTGGCTGGCGTCCTAGATCAGGGCGTCAGGGGTAATATCGGCAATAGTCGGTGTGCCTGCCAATGCCATGGTCACTTCCAGCTCCTCACGCAGCACCCGCAGCATGTGCGCTACGCCAAGCGGGCCGGCGACGGCCAGCGCGTAGAGTTGCGGACGGCCGATCAGCACGGCGTTGGCGCCCAGCGCTATGGCCTTGAAGATATCGGTGCCGCGTTCGATGGCGCCGTCCAGCAGCAGGCAGAAGTCCGGACCGACCGCCTGACGGATGCGCGGCAGCATCTCGATGGCGCTGGGCACGCAGTCCAGCGTGCGGCCGCCGTGGTTGGAGATCACCGCACCGGCCAGTCCCATGTCCTGCGCGCGCCTCACATCAGCCGGGTGCAGCAGGCCCTTGAGGGTGATCGGCAGACGCGTTTGCTGCTGCAGCCAGGCAATGTCGTCCCAGGTTGGTACCTCACTCATCATGCCCTGGAAGACAATGCTCTGGCTGGGATCGAAGCTGGCGCTTGGCAGCGGCGGGCGGCCTGCCAGGTTGACCGCTTCGATGTCTGCCGGCAGCTGGTAGCCGGCGCGCTGGGCGCGGTTGCGGATGCCGTGCAGCGGTGCGTCGACGGTAACCATCAGCTGGCTGTAACCGGCGGCTTCGGCGCGGCGGACCAGACTCAGGGTGAAGTCGCGGCTCTGCTGCATGTACAGCTGAAACCAGCGCGGGCTTTCAAGGCGCGCGGCGATGCCTTCCAGCGGCTGGCTGGCGAGCGTACTGACGACCATGCCGGTTTCCAGCACGCTGGCAGCGGTGGCGGTAGCCAGTTCGCCATCCGGGTGCACCAGTTGCTGGAAGGCAACCGGTGCCAGCAGCAGCGGGTGACGCAGGTGTTCACCCAGCACTGTGGTGTGCGTGCCGCCGAGGGTGCAGTCGACCAGCGGCCGCGGCAGGATCATCAGCTCATCCAGCTTCTGGCGGTTACGTTTGAGCGTGACTTCATCCGCGCCACCGCCGGCGATGTACTCAAGCACGGGCGGAGCGATGAACCCGGGCGCGTAGCGGGCGTAGTCGGCGACGCTGACCAGGTCACGCGGAATTGCTGTAAGGGGCGCGCGCAGCGGGGTGTGGTCTGGCAGGCTCATCAGGGCATCTCGCTCAGGTGTCCGCCCACTGGCGAATCAGGTTGTGATAGACGCCGGACAGGCGCACGACCTCGGCGTGGCTGGGGCCCAGCTCGGCGGTCAGCGCCTGAACGCTTTGGTCCAGTTCGAACAGGGTTTCGCGCTGCTGATTGCTGCGCACCATGCTCTGCAGCCAGAACACCGCGCAAGTGCGCGCCCCGGAGCTTACCGGAGTCACTGTATGCAGGCTGGTGGACGGGTACAGCACCAGATCGCCGGCCTCCAGCTTGATGCGCTGGCTGCCGAAGTTGTCCTCGATGACCAGTTCGCCGCCTGCGTACTCCTGCGGGCTGCAGAGGAACAGGGTGGCCGACAGGTCGGTGCGGATCGGAGTCGGGCTACCGGGTGCGTAGCGGATCGCGTTGTCCACATGCAGGCCGTAGGTTTCGCCGGTGCGGTAACGATTGAACATCGGCGGGAAAATCTTCAGCGGCAATGCCGCAGATATAAAGGTCGGGTGTTTGCCGAGCGTGGACAGGATGATCTCGCCCAGTTGGCGGGTCAGCTGGCTGTCGAGTGGCAGCTGCTGGTTTTGCTTGACCTGTTGCGCCTGAGCACCGGCTGTGGCGTTGCCATCCTGCCAGTCGGCGGCGTCCAGATGGCCGCGTATGCGCTCCACTTCGGTCGGGCTGAAAACGCCGGGAATGACGATGATCATAAAAGTCTCCCTCGGAAACGGAACAGCGGCGGGGGTAGCCCCGCCGCTGTCGTCGTGCTCAACGTTGCCGCATCAGAACTTGTAGCGGGCAGTCAGCTGAGCGTTGCGTGCGTCACCCTTGTACACGATGCTGCCACCACGGTACACCGCAGTGTAATAGTCTTCGTTGAACAGGTTCTGCAGGTTGGCGCGCAGGTCCAGATTTTCGTTGACCTTGTAGCTGGCAAACAGGTCGTAGACGGTATAGCCGTCCAGCACCATGTTGCCGTTGGCGCCGGTGTCCGGCTGGCCACCAAAGATTTCGCTGGAGTAGGTCATGGTGCCGCCGAAGGCGAAGGCCGGCGTCAGCTGATAGCGCAGCTGGGCGTTGGCACTCTTCTCGGCGAAGTTGGCCTTGGGCAGACCTTCGTTGGCCGGGTCAAATGACTCTAGGGTCTCGGAGTTCATCACGGCTGCACCGATCTGGCCGCTCAGGCGGTCGGTGATGTTGCCGGCCAGACCCAGCTCGATACCGTGCACACGGTTTTCGCCGGTATTCAGGCTGCCGCCGCTCTGATAGGAGTCGTTGCCGCCTTCGATGACGTCTTCCTTGGTGGTCTGGAATACTGCTGCAGTCAGCAACAGACGGTGATCCAGCAGGTTCCACTTGGTGCCCAGTTCCCAGTTGGTGGACTGCTCCGGCTCGGCATTGGCGTAGTTGCCGGCGTCGTCGGTGCAGATGCCGCCGTAACCGCAGTTGGTGCCGGCATCGGCCTCACCGCCGTTGATGTTGGAGGAGGTGCTCCAGCTCAGGTAGACGTTACCGTGCTCCCAGGGCGAGTACACCACGCCCATGTGGCCGTTCCAGAATGCGTCGTTGTACTTGTAGGTAGCAGCAGGAATGATCACGCCGCCGCGGCCGGTGCTCTCGGCCTTGTCCATGAAGTAGTCGAAGCGGTCATAGCGCACGCCACCGAAGATCTCCCAATCCTCGTTCAGCGTGATGGTATCCATCACATAGGCCGAGACGGTTTCCAGTTCCAGCTTGGTGACCGCATCTCCGCGGCTGGTGGTGCCGCTCCAGGCGCTGTTATCCGGGTTGTAGGGGTTAACCGGCACGCTGCTCGGGGTGACACTGTAGCCGCCTGCATCGGTCTGCTCGTTGGCAAACTCCATGCCGGTAACCAGCGTATGACGCACCTCGCCCCACATCTTGTCGATGGTGAGGTTGGTCTGGTTGCCGATGTAGTCGTTTTCCTGCCAGCCGGTAAAGGCGCGGGTGCCGCCGCTGCGCGAGCTGTAGGCGGAAATGATGTAGCTGTTCTCGGTCGAACCGATACGGCTCTTGTTCTCCAGCTTGAGGCCGTCACCCAGCTCCCATTCGAAGCCCAGAGTGAAAATGTCCGCACCGGTGCGCTGGAAGTCCAGACCGCTCTGGCCGACATACTTGCCATCATCGTCCGGCTTGCCATTGGTCATGAAGGTGCCCGGATCGGTACGGTCATCGCTGCGCGCGTAGTAGTAGTCAGCCAGGACCTTGAACTCGTCGAGCGGCTGATAGATACCGGAGATCAGCGCGCCGGTGCGACGCTTTTCAGCCGGGCCGCGGTCAGGCACTTCGGCTTCGGTGTACAGGCCGTTGAAGCGGATGGCCAGGTCGTCGGTCAGGACGCGGTTGGTATCCAGGGTATAACGCTCGAAGTCGTCGGTACCCAGGCCACCTTCAACGGTGGTGAAGTCGTCCCACAGGTTGGCTTTCTTGGTTACGCTGTTGACCGCGCCGCCGGTGGAGCCCCGACCAGCGAAGGTCGAGCTCGGGCCCTTGGCGATTTCGACCTGCTCCAGCGCGAAGGTCTCGCGGGTAATCAGGCCCGGGTCACGCAGACCGTCGGTGTAGATGTCGCTGCGGGCTTCGTAGCCGCGGATGATGTAGCGGTCGCCGAAGGAGTTGCCGCCTTCACCGGTGCCCAGGGTAATGCCGGGCTGGGCGCTGAGAATGTCTTTGAGTTCGGTCTTGCCCGAGTCTTCGATGGCGCTGCGGGTGATCACGGTCATGGTCTGCGGCGTGTCTGCGATGTCGCGGGTGCGACGGCTGTCAGACAGGGTGCGGGCCTTGTATGGTGCAGCCTCTTCAGCGTAGGGGTTGGCGTCGGCCTGAATGCCGGTGTCTTCAACGTGCAGCGTGTCGAGGCTGATTTCTTCAGCATACAGCGGGTTGGCGATGCCGCCAGAGATGGCCAGTGCCAGCGAGGTGGCGACCAGACTGTGGGGGGAAGCAATCTTGCGCATGCTGAGGTCGCTACCCGGCAGGGCAGCAGCGTTGGTGGTTTTGTTGCTCATGCTCTCTTTTTCCTGGTTCCAATGGTGTTTTCGCGTTGGCGACGTCGCGTTCTTCTCTGGAATGCGTCCGTTGACTGAAAACACCGGGTTTAACGCCGCGTTGCGGTTTTTCCTTTCAGGCACTGCTGTTGCTCTTTGGTGCGCGCTTCAGCGGCTGTTCACCACCTTGAAGTCGACCGGAATACGCAGGGTCATCTGCTCTTCGGTCATGTCCTCGCTGAATGGCGGGAAGGGCGAAGCGTCTTCCAGCATCTTCAGTACCGCCTGATCCAGCCGCGCAAAGCCGGAGCTTTCGCGGATCTGGGCCCCCGTCACAGAACCATCGCGATGAATGGTGAAGCTCAGAATCGCGACGCCTTCCTCGCGGCGGCGGCGCGACGCATGGGGGTAACGCTTGTTGCGGGCCAGACTCGCTGCCACCTTGGCCTTGTAGTCGGTTGACGCGCCGCCCATGCCGCCGGCCGTGGCTGCATTACCCACTCCCGTAGACTGCTTGAGCTTCGCTTGATTGGCGTCGCTCTGACCGGTCTCGACGGCAGGCGCAGCCGGTGCAGGCTCAGGGGTGGGCTGGGGCGCTTCGACCTGCTCGCGCGGCGGTTCCGGGCGCGGCTTGGGTTTGGCCTGCACGCGCGCCTGGGCCTGCTGGCGCGGCGGCTCCGGCGCTGGTTCCGGTGGCGGTGGCGGAGGTGTCGGCTTGGGGGGCGCGACTTCCTTCGGCTGCTCGGTTTCCTGGGCTTCACCCAGATCACCCAGCATGCCCAGATCAATCTCGATACCCATTTCACCTTGCGCGGCGGCTGTGCCCTTGGGCGGGTTGAAGGCCAGCAGGGCGAATACGGCAATGTGCGCGAGAGCAGCGAGCAGAACGGCGCCAATCCAGTGATGTGCACGGATCATGGCAACGCCTCGCCGGGTTGGGTCAGCAGGGTGACGCGGCGGAAACCGGAAGCCTTGATACGCTGCAGCAGCGCCTGCAGGTTCTCGACCGGGACCTCGCCATCGGCCTTGACGGCCAGGGTGAAGCTTTCCGGGTCTTCCACCTGCTCAAAAGCGGTAATCAGCGGCGCTTCCAGCTCCTCCAGCGTGATCTGCTGGTCGTTGAGCCAGATGGTCAGCTCGGCGTCGATCAGAATCTGCAGTGCGTCGTCGTCAATCGGCGCTTCGGCAATGGACTCGGGCGGCGACACAAAGGTGGCGTCCGACTGGCTGATCTGACCGGCGACCATGAAGAAGATCAGCATCAGGAACACGATGTTGATCAGCGGGATCAGCTGATCATCACCTTTGTCCTTGCGGGTGCTGTTTTCGGCAACCAGCTTCATGGCAGCACTCCGGTCATGGAGACTTTCTTGGCACCGGCGCGGTGCAGTTGATCGAGCAGCGACACCAGCGTCTGGGTCTTGACCTCGGGCGCGGCTTCAACAGCGAAGACCGCCTCGGGGTTTGCTGCCACCAGGGCGCTCAGCGCTGTCAGGTCCTGCAGCTGATAGCTTTTGCCGGCATGGGTAACACGGCCCGCGTCGGACTCCACGCGCACCACTTCAATCTTGTCCGGCGTCTGCTCGGACTGCTCCGCCGACGACAGGGTGATCTGCCGCCAGTGCATGAAGTTGGACGAGAGCATGAAGAACAGCAGCAGAATGAACACCACATCAATGAGCGGTGTCAGGCTGATGCCGCGACGCTTCTTGCCCGGAAAGGCTTCAAGCTGCATTGGCGACTTTTCCGCTGGCGACCGGGGGCTTGGGCTGGTGGGTGAACACCTGGGTGACGGCGTCGTTCAGACTGGCGGCGATGCGCTCGACGCGGCGCTCCATCCAGCTGTGCACCGCGACCACCGGGATGGCAACCGCCAGACCCACCGCAGTGGTCAGCAGCGCCTGCCAGATACCACCGGACAGCACTGACGGGTCAACTCGGCTGCCAGCGGCTTCCATGTTCTGGAACGCGACAATCATGCCCAGAACCGTACCCAGCAGACCCAGCAGCGGCGCCAGGTTGGCGATCACCTCAAGCGGGCGCAGCAGCAGCTTGAGCTGGTTAAGGCGGAAGCTGGCGACACGTTCCAGTTCCTCGCGCAGCAGCTGCTGGTCGGTGCCGCTGCGCTTGCCGCGCATGGCCAGCAGCAGAACCGCCGGCACGGCCTGACGGGTATTGAGCTGGGCAATGGCATCGTCGGCCTTGCCCTGGTGCCAGAGCGCCAGGCTGCGACGCACGGCGCGGGTACCCTCTGGCGCTGGCATATAGAACTGCCACAGTTTGATCAGCAGGATGCTCAGGGCAGCAACCGACATGCCCAGCAGAATCCAGACCACAGGGCCACCGACGATCAACCACTCGCGCAGGGTGTCCAGCAGGGTGGTGGCTGTCTCAACATTGTCAACAGCCGCGTTCAGACTGGCATCCAGCGGGGCGGAGGTCAGAGCGGGATCAGCAGCGACGGTAGCCGCTGATGCGTCGATGGCAGCATCGGGAACGGCGGTGCCAAGAGGGGCAGCGGCGGGTTCGATTGCGGTTGGCGTGGTGGCTTCTACTGTCACTGGAGGTCTCCGGAGAGAAAATTGAGGCGCAAATGATAGGTGTTCTCATTACTTCTTGCAACAAATTCAACGCGAGCAGAATGTGCCCGGGAGCATCCGGGCAATAGCGTTGTCTCAGATAAATGGTCGCCTGCTATTGACCGCCGGGTCGCTTGGTTTTAAGGTTCGCTCCGAACGTTGAGGCTGGCACGATCCATACGGCTCAAGTACTGACGACGAGACAGCAAGACCGCGGAACAGAGCGGGCTTATTGCTTTCGGCGCACGCCTTGGGAAGTAGGCGAACCAAAGTGGGGATACTGATCAGACGTTCGCACCCCCGGGTTGTGTGTTGGCTGAAAGCGTTCAGAGTCGCTTCCGTCGGAAGGCGTACCTCAGGCTCCTGCTCATCGAGCGGGGCGTGCGTGTGCACCTCTGCCCTGCATATCTGATCCTCTTTTCGTCCCCACGCGGTCCGTCACCCGAACTTAATGCTTTGGAGCCGACGCCATGTCCATCAAACTTGACGACTACTTCGATCGTGACACCTTCAGCCGTCTGAAGGCCGCCGCTGACCAGCGTGAAACCCCCTTCCTGGTCGTTGATCTGAAAACCATTGACCGTGCCTACGACGAGTTGGTCGACGGCTTTCCGTTCGCCAAGGTCTACTACGCCGTAAAAGCCAACCCCGCCAACGAAGTGCTCTCGCTGCTGCGCGACAAGGGCTCGAACTTCGACATCGCCTCCATCTATGAGCTGGAGAAGGTACTGGCGCTGGGCGTCAAGCCGGAGCAGATCAGCTTCGGCAACACCATCAAGAAAGCGCGTCACATCCGCACCTTCTACGAAAAGGGCGTGCGCCTGTACGCCACCGACTCCGAAGCCGACCTGCGCAACATCGCCAAGGCCGCGCCGGGCTCGAAAATTTATGTACGCATCCTGACCGAAGGCTCCACCACCGCCGACTGGCCGCTGTCGCGCAAGTTCGGCTGCCAGACCGATATGGCGATGGACCTGCTGGTGCTGGCCAAGGAGCTGGGCCTGGAGCCCTATGGCATCTCCTTCCACGTGGGTTCTCAGCAGCGCGACATCGGCGCATGGGATGCTGCCATCGCCAAGGTCAAGGTGATCTTCGAGCGTCTGAAGGAAGAGGACAACATTGTCCTGAAGATGATCAACATGGGTGGTGGCTTCCCGGCCAACTACATCACCAAGACCAACACCCTGCAGACCTACGCGGAAGAAATCACCCGCTTCCTGCAGGAAGACTTTGGTGACGAATTGCCGGAAATCATCCTCGAGCCGGGCCGTTCGCTGATCGCCAACGCCGGTATTCTGGTCAGCGAAGTGGTGCTGGTGTCACGCAAGTCGCACACCGCGCTGGAGCGCTGGGTCTATACCGACGTGGGCAAGTTCTCCGGCCTGATCGAAACCATGGACGAATCCATCAAGTTCCCGCTGTGGACCGAAAAGCAGGGCGAGCTGGAAGAGGCCGTGATCGCCGGCCCGACCTGCGACAGTGCCGACATCATGTACGAGCACTACAAATACGGCCTGCCGCTGAACCTGGCCATTGGCGACCGCCTGTACTGGCTGTCTACCGGTGCCTACACCACCAGCTACAGCGCCATCGAGTTCAACGGCTTCCCGCCGCTGGAAGCGATTTATGTCTGAAGCGCGCAGCGCTTCAGACAGCGGCAAGCTGTAAGCTTCAAGCTGCAAGTGAAAACCCCGCGTCGGCAACGGCGCGGGTTTTTTGTTTATGGGGCACAGGTCGCAGTTTCAATGTGCCAGTAACGGGATCGGCCGGTAGCGGGTAACTGGCGGCGCTTGGGTTTGCTAGAGTTCGGACAGGTCGAACACACTGCGTATAGGGATTTGTATGCTGGAAATCGCTTTTTGGGGGCTGCTCGGTTTGCTGCTGATTGGGCCGCTGTTCATGAACATCATCGGACCCTTCATCGTCTGGCGCACCCAGAAAATCCCCACCATCGTCCAGTTTGAATTGGTCGGCGACGACGACTTTTTCGAGCGTTGCACCGAGGGCGTTCCCTATTTTGACGAGCAGATGATAGATGCCGGATTCGTTGTGGTAGGTAACTCGTCGCTGCACGATAGCCATACCGATACCTGGTTTCGCGTCTACTGGCACGCGCAATTGAAGCTGGCCGGGACTGTGGTCGGCATCAGCGCAACCAATCAGCAGGATCTCACCTACTGTGAGTTCTCGCAGAAATTCTCCGACGGCCGCTGGCTGAACGTCTCCAACAGCAGCCGCCCGGAAGCCTATCCGGCGCTACCGATCAAGCAGAGTTTTCAGTTCCCGGATGTGCTGGTCGTTGAGCAATTGATGTCGTTGCACGCGCAGCTGCGGCAGCGCCTCAAGGGTGACCTGCAGCCAGTCGACTACCAGGCGGAGCAAGGCTTCGCCGAAATCACCGCCTTCCTGCGCGAAGAGTCTGATGCGCTGTTGGATAAGGGCCTGGTCAAACCCGAAATCGATGCCGACGGCAAGCGGTCACTCACCTTGTACGGGGCCTTTGTGATGACGTGGCGCTCGGTGTGGCCTGGGAGGGCGATTGTGGTAGCGTTGAAGCGGCGAGCTGCTATGCGGGCTGTGGCGCGTGGCTAATGATGGCTGTTTTCAAAGTGGTTCACCTACGAAGCAATGTTCGCGATGCCACGCTAGGAGGTTCGCGTCGGGTGAGAACTTACTTGGAAGCTGCAAGACCGCCCCTTGGTGGGCGAAAAAGGTAGCGGCCATATACGCATTGCGTTGTTGGTCACGCAGTTCATTCGATAGCAGTAGTCGGTAGTCGTCGGAGAACGTGATAAGACCGCTGTCGAAAGCCTTGTCAAACATCAGGCTTAAGCACAGCCCGTTACTTGGGTTTAGCCGGTTTTGGATGTCGATGCGCCATGGGCGAATATGACTGGCGATCAGGAATCGGTCATCACTCAGTCCTGTGATACAGCAGCTATTGTTGTAGGCCGATAGAACTGCTGCACGAAATAGCTGTTGGCCCTTGCGGACTTTGGTTCTAGCGAAATGATCAGACTCTTGATAAGAGGCTGGTTCTTCAGGCTCTTTGGTTGTCTCTGTACCAAGCGCAGAAGCCAGGGCTTGTTCTGCTAGTGGCATTAGCGTGGATGTGTCACTGGTAAAGGTTTGCCACATCTGACGATCAAGCTCTGACGCTCCAGGTAGGCCCTTTCGGCCAGTGCCGGTTATTTGGGGGTCGAGACTAGCAAGATTGCTCAGCTTCATTGCCAGCGAGTCCGGCGTGCGTTGCAACGACTTGGCGGCCTGAATAATCAGCGGCTGGCGACGGTGAAACTGGCCAAATGGCAGTTGGCAATACAAGCCGAGCGCGACGAGCAACTCGTCCTGAGTCCAGCGCTTTGCCATACAACCTCCTTGTGTGTGGGTAGTGAGCATCCTACCGCAATACAAACTAAAAGCCCGCCCCTGAACCCAGGGGCGGGCTTTTTAACATCGGGCAGCGCTTTTGCCGTTAGCTTGTCGCTTAAGGCTTAAAGCTTGCCGCTCCAGAAGTGGCCGTCAGGCAAACTTCTGGATGTTGGCCATCAGCTCACGCAGGGCTTCGATGTTGTCTTTCGGGTGGACGGCGCCTTCGAAGCTGCACAGCTGCTCGAAGTTGGCGGCGACGTCTTCCGGGGTGAAGCCTTCGTCGGGGTTGAAGCCGATACCCAGGGAGCGCTCCCAGCGTACCTTGCCCATCCAGCCGCCGCCGACTTCGAACAGGCTGCCGGTTTCCTTGCACTCTTCGGAGCACAGGTAGGCAACCAGCGGGCTGACCAGTTCAGGCTTCAGCTTTTCGAATGCGCCTTCCGGGAACAGACCTTCGGTCATGCGAGTGCCGCCAGTCGGGGCAATGGCGTTGACGAAGATGTTGTTCTTGCGGCCTTCGATAGCCAGGGTACGGGTGAAGCCGTACAGGCCCAGCTTGGCCATGCCGTAGTTGGCCTGACCGAAGTTGCCGTAGATGCCGGAGGTGGAGGAGGTGAAGATAATGCGACCGAAGTTGTTGTTCTTCATGTGGTCCCAGGCGGCCTTGGTAGTCTTGTAGGCGCCTTCGACGTGGACTTTGTAGATCAGGTCCCAGTCGGCATCGGTCATCTTGGCGAAGCTCTTGTCGCGCAGGATACCGGCGTTGTTGACGACGATGTCGATGCGACCGAAGTTGTCCATCGCGCACTCAACGATGCGATCACCGTTGATGACGTTGTCCGGGTTGGCGATGGCGGTACCGCCAGCGGCTTTGATTTCTTCGACAACCTTGAGCGCGGCTTCGCTGTTGGCGCCTTCGCCGTTGGTGCTGCCACCGAGGTCGTTGACGACGACTTTGGCGCCGTGTTTCGCGAACAGCAGGGCGTGGGCGCGGCCAATACCGCCGCCAGCACCGGTTACGATGACGACTTTGTCGTCAAAACGGATATCGCTCATGGGTTGTCCCCTTGGTTTGTACGGGTTGAAAAAGGCAGCCAGTGTCGAACAGTTGTTTGAACATGGCAAGGGGTGGGGCGGCGGTGAATAGTGGCTCATAAATGGCGCAGGCGACGGTGTTGGCCGTATTGCCCGGGTGCGGCCACGACATGTCGTGGCCCTACGGTGGAGGGTGGTGTTGTTTGTCCTGGGCGCGGGCCAGGTGACGTATCACCGTATACGGCATGCAAGGGACCGATTTAGGGGGCGGCGTTAGCAGGTTGGGTTGACCACCTGATCCCGCCTGCGTAGATACCGTCTTCCCGATCAGTGTGCAAGTGCTCTGATCGGGTCGAACGGCTGACCTGATTTCAGTACGCCGTAGATGAGGTGCAGCAGCTTACGCATGGCTGCGCAGACAACCAGCCGACCAGTTTTACCGCGTT
>NZ_JBSXON010000031.1:0-28894 GCF_056859475.1 Halopseudomonas sp. L-58 | reverse complement strand
GGCAGGTGACAGGCCGGTGTGGCCCTGAAGCCTCAAGAGCTTGGTTCGTAGATGGGCCGTCACCTGCCAACACACTCAGACAGTTCGAACGGTATCTGGTGCCGGTGCTGAGCGCCTGAGCACGTATTCGCAAGGTAGAACAGAGTGTGGTGACGATCACCTGTCAACAGAGCCGGAGGCCCCATGACCTGCGTTATCGGAATCGACATTGCCAAGCACACCTTCGACATCGCTAAGCCGCTGGAGCGCGATAAATACCGCACCAAGGCCAAGGTGGCGAACACCCCCGAAGGCTTCAAGCAATTTGACCAATGGTTAGAGAAGCACGCCGAGCCACATTGCTGGGTGCTGATGGAGGCAACCAGCGTGTACCACGAAGCGCTGGCGACGCATCTGCATCAGCAGGGCTATCAGGTCTGTGTCATCAACCCTGCACGCATCGCCAAATATGCGCAAAGCGAGCTGCGCCGGGTTAAAACCGACAAGACCGACGCCAAACTGATCGCCCGCTACGCACAGCGCCATCTGGAAGAGCTGCGTCCTTGGGAGCCCGAGCCCGAGAGCATCCGTCAGCTACGCGGCCTGGTACGTCGGCTTGCCGACCTGAAGGCGTTGGCGCAGATGGAGCGCAACCGTCTGGACGTCAGCGCTGAATCCGCTCAAGCCTCTATCCGCATTCACTTGGAGCACCTGGACGGCCAGATAGCCCTGATCAGTAAGGCCATCAACGATCACATCGACAACGACCCTGACCTGCGCGAGCAGAAGCAGTTAATGAAGACCATTGATGGTGTCAGTGATGGCACTGCCGCCACACTGCTGGCGGAGCTGGGCAGCCCTCTGCGATTCGACAGCGCAAGGCAGCTGGCAGCGTTCTGTGGTCTGAATCCGCGTTTGCAGGAATCTGGGATATACCGAGGCAAGTCGACCATCTCGCGCACCGGGTCAGGCCGATTGCGCGCAGCGCTATACATGCCAGCGCTGTCGGCGATGACCTACAACCCGGTCATCAAAGCGATGAAAGTGAGGCTGGCTGAACGCGGTAAAACTGGTCGGCTGGTTGTCTGCGCAGCCATGCGTAAGCTGCTGCACCTCATCTACGGCGTACTGAAATCAGGTCAGCCGTTCGACCCGATCAGAGCACTTGCACACTGATCGGGAAGACGGTATCTACGACGTGCATTGTCTCGTTGCAGCCTCCCCGACAACCGTCGTCACGTGCCTTTACTCCTGCTTGACGGCGTTGCGTCTCAAAGCTTACCTTTACGTTAACGTAAAGCAACACAAGCTGCCGCTCCATGACTCAGACCTACAGCATTTCCGACCTTGCCCGTGAGCTGGATATCACCACGCGGGCGATTCGTTTTTATGAGGAGCAGAACATGCTGAGCCCCGAGCGTCGTGGGCAGGAGCGGGTTTATAGCCCTCGGGACAAGGTGATTCTCAAGCTGATTCTGCGCGGCAAGCGCATTGGCTTTTCGCTGGCGGAGTGCAAGGAGTTGATTGAGCTGTACGACCCGGGTCACGGCAATCGCAAGCAGCTGGAAACCTTCTTGGACAAGATCACCCAGCGCCGTGCGCAGCTGGCGCAGCAGTTGCTGGATATCGAGCAGATGCAGATCGAGCTGGATACCGCGGAGGAGCGCTGTCGAACGGCGCTGGAGCAGACCCGGTAGCCGCTTTCTTTCCCTTTTAAACGCCTACACAACAATAAATACAGGTGACCCCATGCATTACCCATCGCTGAACTTCGGTCTTGGCGAGACCATCGACATGCTGCGCGAGCAGACCCGCAACCTGGTTGATGCCGAGCTGGCGCCGCGGGCGGCGGAGATCGACCGGGAGAATCAGTTTCCGCAGGATATGTGGCGGCGCTTTGGTGACATGGGGCTGCTGGGCATTACCGTGCCTGAGGAGTATGGCGGCTCGGGGCTGGGGTATCTGGCGCATGTGGTGGCGATGGAGGAGATCAGCCGTGGGTCGGCGTCGGTGGGCTTGTCCTACGGGGCGCACTCGAACCTGTGCGTTAACCAGATCAACCGCAACGGTACGCCGGAGCAGAAGGCGAAGTACCTGCCCAGGCTGATCAGCGGTGAGCATATCGGGGCGCTGGCGATGAGTGAGCCGAACGCCGGTTCCGATGTGGTCAGCATGAAGCTGCGGGCCGAGCGTCGGGGCGATCACTTCGTGCTCAATGGCAGCAAGATGTGGATCACTAACGGCCCGGACGCGCACGTTTACGTCATTTACGCTAAGACTGAACCGGAGCTTGGCCCCCACGGCATCACCGCCTTTATCGTCGAGCGCGATTGGGCGGGTTTCTCCCGTAGCCCCAAGCTGGACAAGCTGGGCATGCGCGGTTCGAACACCTGTGAGCTGGTGTTCAACAACGTCGAGGTGCCGGTCGAGAACATCCTCGGTCAGGTCAACGGCGGCGTGAAGGTGCTGATGAGCGGGCTGGATTACGAGCGGGTGGTGCTCTCCGGCGGCCCGACCGGGATCATGCAGAGCTGCATGGAGGTGGTGGTGCCCTATATCCACGACCGTCAGCAGTTCGGCCAGAGTATTGGCGAGTTCCAGCTGATCCAGGGCAAGGTCGCCGACATGTACACCCAGCTGAACGCCAGCCGTGCTTACCTCTACGCCGTGGCGCAGGCCTGCGACCGTGGCGAGACCACCCGCAAGGACGCCGCCGGGGTGATTCTCTACACCGCCGAGCGCGCGACGCAGATGGCGCTGGACGCGATCCAGATTCTCGGCGGCAACGGTTACATCAACGACTACCCCACCGGCCGCCTGCTGCGCGACGCCAAGCTGTACGAGATTGGTGCCGGCACCAGCGAGATTCGGCGGATGTTGATTGGACGGGAGCTTTTTAATGAAACGCGTTGAACAAGCTGGAAGTCGGAAGCTGGAAGCTGGAAGCAGACCGGAGCGGGCTCTGTTTTCTGATGCCAGCTCGGGATTCGCATTGGCCTGCTCGATCCTTTCGCTTAGCGCACAGCCTCTGCTGTGCCGCCGGGCTACTTCCAGCTTCCAGCCTCAAGCTTCAAGCTCGGGAGTCATGCAATGACGACCCTACCAACCCAAATCACCCCCACCTCACCGGAATACGCGGCCAACGCAACGGCCATGCGCTCTCTGGTCAGCGAGCTGCAAGCCCTGCTTGCCGCCATTGCCGAGGGCGGTGGCGAGGCGGCGAATGCGCGGCATCTGGCGCGTGGCAAGCTGCTGCCGCGTCAGCGGGTGGATGCGCTGCTCGACCCCGGTTCGCCCTTTCTGGCGATCGGCCAGCTGGCCGCCCATGAGGTCTATGGCGAGTCGGTGCCAGCTGCCGGGGTGATCGCCGGTATCGGCCGGATCGAAGGCGTTGAATGCATGATCATCGCCAATGACGCCACGGTGAAGGGTGGTTCCTACTATCCGCTGAGCGTGAAGAAGCATCTGCGGGCGCAAACCATCGCTCGCGAGAACCGCCTGCCCTGCGTCTATCTGGTCGACTCCGGTGGCGCCAACTTGCCACGCCAGGACGAGGTGTTCCCGGACCGTGAGCACTTTGGGCGGATCTTCTTCAATCAGGCCAACATGAGCGCGGCGGGCATTCCGCAGATCGCTGTGGTGATGGGCTCCTGCACCGCTGGCGGCGCTTACGTGCCGGCGATGGCCGACGAGACCATCATGGTGCGTGAGCAGGCGACCATCTTCCTCGCCGGGCCGCCGCTGGTGAAGGCGGCAACTGGCGAAGTAGTCAGCGCCGAGGCGCTGGGCGGCGCGGATGTGCACTGCCGTACCTCAGGCGTGGCCGACCATTACGCCGAGAACGACGAACACGCCCTGGCCCTCGCCCGCCGCTGTATCGCCAATCTGAACTGGCACAAGCAGGGCGAGCTGAACAGCCGCCCGGTGCTGCCGCCGCGCTATCCGGTGGAGGAGCTGTACGGGGTGATTCCGGCTGACAGCAAGCAGCCGTTCGACGTGCGTGAGGTGATTGCGCGGCTGGTCGACGACAGCGCGTTCGATGAGTTCAAGGCGCTGTTCGGCACCACGCTGGTGTGCGGTTTTGCGCACCTGCACGGCTACCCGGTGGCGATTCTGGCCAACAACGGCATCCTGTTTTCCGAGGCCGCGCAGAAGGGCGCGCACTTTATCGAACTGGCCTGTCAGCGCGGCATCCCGCTGCTGTTCCTGCAGAACATCACCGGCTTTATGGTCGGCAAAAAATACGAGGAAGGCGGCATCGCCAAGCACGGCGCCAAGCTGGTGACCGCGGTGGCCTGTGCCCGGGTACCCAAGTTTACGGTGATCATCGGCGGCAGTTTTGGCGCCGGTAACTACGGCATGTGCGGCCGCGCCTACGATCCGCGCTTCTTGTGGATGTGGCCGAATGCGCGCATCTCGGTGATGGGCGCCGAACAGGCCGCGGGCGTGCTGGTGCAGGTCAAGCAGGAGCAGGCCGAGCGCAGTGGCGAGCAGTTCAGCGCCGAGCAGGCCGAGGCCCTGCGCCGGCCGATCCTCGATCAGTACGAACGTCAGGGCCACCCCTACTACGCCAGCGCCCGCCTGTGGGACGACGGCGTGATCGACCCGGCGCAGACGAGGGATGTGCTGGGGTTGGCGATATCGGCGGCCCTCAACGCACCGATTGAGGCGACGCGGTTCGGGGTGTTTCGGATGTAGCGGCGCGCGGAGCGCGCCAGCGGGAAGCGGGAAGCGGGAAGTATTCCGCGCGATGCGGGTGTTAGGTGTTTTGGTATGCATCGCAATCGTAAACCGACGTATAGATCAACCGCTGCACGGGCTGCTTCCAGCTTCTAGCTTCAGGCTTCCAGCCCGGCCGCCTTACAGCGGCAGAGCGCCGTGGTAAGCCAGGCTCTAATCGAGAAGAACAAGATGAATGATTACCAGACAGTCGAACTCGAATTCACCGAAAAAGGCGTAGCCACCCTATGGCTAAACCGGCCGGAGAAAAACAACGCCTTCAACGCCCAGATGATCCGCGAGCTGCTGGATGCGCTGGATGCGGTGGCGGCCAACCCGGCGGTGCGCTTTATGCTGCTGCGCGGCCGTGGCAAGCATTTCTCCGCCGGCGCGGATCTGGCCTGGATGCGCGACTGCGCGGCGCTGGATTACAACGCCAATCTGGACGACGCCCGCGAGCTGGCCCAGCTGATGGCCTCACTGGCGCAGCTCAAGGTGCCGACACTGGCGGTGGTGCAGGGTGCGGCCTTTGGTGGCGCGCTCGGGCTGATCAGTTGCTGCGACATGGCGATTGGCGCGGAGGACGCGTTGTTCAGCCTGTCTGAGGTGCGCATCGGCCTGCTGCCGGCGGTGATCAGCCCCTATGTCACCCAGGCCATCGGCGCCCGCGCCACCCGCCGCTACGCGCTGACCGCCGAACGCTTTGACGGCCTGCGCGCCCGCGAACTGGGTCTGCTCGCCGAGTGCTATCCGGCAGCCGAGCTGGATGCGGCACTGGCGCAGTGGGTCGGTAACCTGCTGCAGAACGGCCCGCAGGCGATGATGGCCACCAAGGCGCTGCTGCAGGAGGTCGGGCTGGGTGAAATGAGCACCCCGCTGCGCCGCTACACCGAGGCCGCGATTGCCCGGGTGCGGATCAGCCCCGAAGGTCAGGAGGGCCTGTCGGCCTTCCTGGAGAAACGCCAACCCGACTGGTGCGCAAGCCATGATTGATTCTCTGCTGATTGCCAACCGCGGCGAAATTGCCTGCCGCATCATGCGCACCGCGCGCGAGTTGGGTATCGCCACCGTGGCGGTACACAGCGATACCGACCGCGACGCCCTGCACGTGCGCTGCGCCGATCAGGCGGTCAACCTGGGTGGCGCGCGGCCGAGCGAGAGTTATCTGCGGGTTGAGGCGATCATCGCCGCGGCCAAGGCCACCGGTGCCCATGCGATTCACCCTGGTTACGGCTTTCTCTCCGAGAACGCCGATTTTGCCCGCGCGGTTGACGCCGCCGGGTTGATCTTCGTCGGCCCGCCCGCCAGCGCGATTGATGCCATGGGCAGCAAGTCGGCGGCCAAGGCGCTGATGGACGCCGCCGGGGTGCCGCTGGTGCCCGGTTATCACGGCGACGATCAGGCGCTGGAGACCTTTCGCGTCGAAGCCGCCAAGATCGGTTACCCGGTGCTGCTCAAGGCTGCAGCCGGTGGCGGTGGCAAGGGTATGAAAGTGGTCGAGAGCGAAGCGCAGCTGGCCGAGGCGCTGTCGTCGGCCCAGCGTGAGGCGCAGGCCGCCTTTGGCGACGCGCGCATGCTGGTCGAGAAATATGTGCTGCAGCCGCGCCATGTGGAGATTCAGGTGTTTGCCGACCAGTACGGCAACGGGGTGTATCTGGCCGAGCGCGACTGCTCGATCCAGCGGCGCCACCAGAAGGTGGTGGAAGAAGCACCGGCGCCCGGCCTGTCGCCGGAATTGCGCCGGGCCATGGGCGAGGCGGCGGTCACCGCCGCGCGGGCCATCGGCTACGTTGGCGCCGGTACCGTGGAGTTTCTGCTCGACGCCCGTGGCGAGTTCTTCTTCATGGAGATGAACACCCGTCTGCAGGTCGAGCACCCGGTGACCGAGTTGATCACTGGGCAAGATTTGGTCGCCTGGCAGCTGCGTGTGGCGCAAGGGCAACCGCTGCCGCTGAGCCAGGAGCAGATTATGCTGCGCGGTCACGCGATTGAAGTGCGGCTCTACGCCGAAGACCCGGAGCAGGACTTTCTGCCCGCCAGCGGCGAGCTGACGCTGTACCGCGAACCAGCGGCGGGCGCTGGGCGGCGGGTCGACAGCGGGGTGGTCGAGGGTGACCGCGTCTCGCCGTTCTACGACCCGATGCTGAGCAAGCTGGTTGCCTGGGGCGAAGACCGGGAAACCGCCCGCCGCCGTCTGCTGGCGATGCTGGCCGAGCAGCAGCTGGGCGGAGTGCACAGCAACCTCGCCTTCCTGCGCCGGGTGCTGGCGCATCCGGCCTTTGCCGCCGCCGAGCTGGATACCGGCTTTATCGCTCGGCATGCCGACGCCCTGCTGCCCGCGCCTGCCCCGCTGCCCGACGCCTTCTGGGCGCTGGCCGCGCGTGCCTGGCTGCTGACGGCACCCAGCGCTGCGCGCGTCGATGACCCGCACAGCCCCTGGGCTGCCGGTTGCGGCTTGCGCCTTGGGCTGGCGTGCGAGCAGCGCCTGCATCTGCGCTGTGGCGAGGCCGAGGCGCGCGCCCTGCCCGCTACCGGTGTCAGCCTTTTGGGTGATCAGTTGCTGGTCGATGGCCGTCGCCACGCCGTGCAGCGCCGCGGTCAGTGGCTGTTTGTCGAGTGGGACGGGCAGCTGCAGCGGGTCACGCTGGTAGACCCGATCAGCGAGGTGGAAGCGCTGCAACACGGCCACGGCGGGCTGACCGCACCGATGAACGGCAGCGTGGTGCGGGTACTGGTCGAACCGGGTCAGCAGGTGGCTGCCGGCGAGCTGCTGGTGGTGGTCGAGGCGATGAAAATGGAGCACAGTATTCGCGTTGCCGAGGCCGGCGAGGTCACGGCGATTCACTGCGCCGAGGGCGACCTGGTCGAAGAAGGCCGGGTGCTGGTGGCGCTGCAACCGCTTGCTGAGGAGGCAACGGCATGAGCATGCCGCAACAGGTGCGACTGGTCGAAGTGGGCCCGCGCGATGGCCTGCAAAATGAAAAACAGCCGATCAGTGTCGCCGACAAGGTACGTCTGGTCGATGATCTGAGCGCTGCCGGGCTAAGTTATATCGAAGTCGGCAGCTTCGTCTCGCCCAAGTGGGTGCCGCAGATGGCCGGATCGGCCGAAGTATTTTCCGCGATCCAGCAACAGCCCGGCGTGACCTACGCGGCGCTGGCGCCCAACCTCAAGGGGTTTGAGGGCGCGCTGGAAGCCGGTGTGAAGGAAGTAGCGGTGTTTGCCGCGGCCAGCGAGGGGTTTTCCCAGAAGAACATCAACTGCTCAATTGCCGAGAGCCTGCAGCGCTTCGAGCCGATTATGGCGGCGGCCAGGGAGCACGGCGTGCGGGTGCGCGGTTATATCTCCTGCGTGCTCGGTTGCCCGATTGATGGTGACGTGGCGCCGGAGCAGGTCGCCGCGATTGCCCGCGAGCTGCTCGACAGCGGCTGCTACGAAGTGTCGCTGGGTGACACCATCGGTGTTGGCACCGCCGGTGATACCCGGCGGCTGATCGAGGTGGTTGGCCGCGATATCGACCGCAGCTTGCTGGCCGGGCATTTTCACGATACCTATGGGCAGGCGCTGGCGAACATTCACGCCAGCCTGCTGGAAGGCGTGGCGGTATTCGACAGCTCGGTCGCCGGGCTCGGCGGTTGCCCCTACGCCAAGGGTGCGACCGGCAACGTCGCCACCGAAGACGTGCTCTACCTGCTCAACGGCATGGGTATCGAGACGGGTGTGGATATGGCGGCGCTGGTGCAGGCCGGTCAGCACATCTGCAACGTGCTGGGCAAAACCAACGGCTCGCGCGTGGCGCGGGCCTTGCTGGCGCGGGAGCAGGCATGAGCGAACCCTTGTGGCGGCCGGCGCCCGAGCGGGTTGCGGCCAGTCGGATGGATGCCTTCCGGCGCTTTATCAATCAACGCCATGATCTGGCGCTGGCAGACTACGCCGAGCTGCATCAGTGGAGCGTCAGCGCGGTTGACGCGTTTTGGCAGGCGGTGGCCGACTTCTTTGCGGTGGACTTCAGCACGCCGCCGCAGCGGGTGCTGGATAACCCGGATGCCATGCCCGGCGCGCAGTGGTTTGCCGGTGCCGAGCTGAACTTTGCCGCCCACCTGCTGCGCCGCCGCGACGATCACCCGGCGCTGGTCGCGATCAGCGAAGACGGTCAGCGTGAGCAGCTCAGCTACGCCGAGCTGGCGGCGCGAGCGGCCGGGTTGCAGCAGCACCTGCTGAAGCTCGGTGTGCAGCCGGGTGACCGCGTTGCGGCGCTGATGCCCAATACCTGGCAGACCGTGGTCGGCATGCTGGCGGCGGCCAGTATCGGCGCGGTCTGGTCCTCCTGCTCGCCGGACTTTGGCGCGCAGGGCGTGGTCGACCGCTTCGGCCAGATCGAGCCGCGGGTGCTGATCGCCTGCAGCGGTTATCGCTACGCCGGCAAGCAACTGGACATGAGCAGCAAGCTGGCGGAAATCCTGCCGCAGCTGGGCGGCCTGCAGCAACTGATCATCGTGCCTTACGGCGGGGTGGAGCCGTGTCTGGCGGAGTTTGCCTCGGTGGTCTCGACCGCCCACTGGGACGACGTCAGCCAGCCGGCCGGCAGCCCGGCGTTCACCGCCCTGCCCTTTGCCCAGCCGCTCTACATTCTGTATTCCAGCGGCACCACCGGGGTGCCCAAGTGCATCGTTCACGGTGCCGGTGGTACCCTGCTGCAGCACCTCAAGGAGCACGGCCTGCACACCGATCTGGGCAGCGAGGACGTGCTGTTCTACTTCACCACCTGCGGCTGGATGATGTGGAACTGGCTGGTCTCCGGGCTGGCGCTGGGTGCTACGCTGGTACTTTACGATGGTTCGCCGTTTGAGCCCTCGGCCGAGCGACTGATCGACCTGGTCGACGCGGAAAACATCAGTATTTTCGGCACCAGCGCCAAGTACCTGGCCGCGCTGGAAAAGGCCGGGGTCGAGCCGAATCGCAGCCATCAGCTGAGCCGCCTGAAGGCGGTGCTGTCGACCGGTTCGCCGCTTGCGCACGAGGGCTTTGATTACGTCTACCGCTGCTTCAAAGCGGACCTGTGCCTGTCGTCGATCTCCGGTGGCACCGACATCGTCTCCTGTTTCGCCCTCGGCAACCCGACCGCGCCGGTCTGGCGTGGCGAACTGCAGTGCAAGGGCCTCGGCATGGCGGTCGAGGTGTGGGATGACGAGGGCCAGCGGCTGGCCGAGGGCAAGGGCGAGCTGGTGTGTACCCGGCCCTTCCCGTCGATGCCGCTGGGCTTCTGGAAGGATGAGGACGGCAGCCGTTTCCGCGCCGCCTACTTCGAGCGCTTCCCCGGCGTCTGGGCGCACGGGGATTACGCCGAAGAGACCCCGCACGGCGGGCTGATCATCCACGGCCGCTCGGATGCGGTGCTCAACCCCGGCGGGGTGCGCATCGGCACCGCGGAAATCTACCGGCAGGTGGAAAAGGTTGAGGCGGTGCTGGAATCGCTCGCCATCGGCCAGCAGTGGCAGGGCGATGTGCGGGTGGTGCTGTTCGTGCGCCTGCGTGAGGGGATGGAACTGGATGCGGCACTGGAGGCGGAGATCCGCCAGGTGATTCGCGCCAACGCCACCCCGCGTCACGTGCCGGCGAAGATCATCGCGGTCAGCGATATCCCGCGCACCCGCAGTGGCAAGATCGTCGAACTGGCGGTACGCAACGTGGTGCACGGTCTGCCGGTGAAAAACACTGACGCGCTGGCCAACCCTGAGGCGTTGGAGTTGTTTCGCGACCTGTCCGACTTGCAGTATTGACCAGGAAGGCCGAGTTCCAACTCGGCCACGTGGCTGCTGCGGAGCTTGCTGGTCGAGCGGGAACTCGACCCCCCCGGCGTGCTATGGTTTGCGGCGCTACTCACCGCAAAATGGAGCACGCTGGATGACACTGACCGATCTGCTGGGAACCGAACTGCCGCTGATTCAGGCGCCGATGGCGGGTGTACAGAACAGCGCGCTGGCGCTGGCGGTGTGCCGCGCGGGCGGGTTGGGCTCGTTGCCCTGTGCCATGCTCGGTGCCGATGCGCTGCGCGCGGAACTGGAGGTGTTGCAGCGTGAGGCGGCAGGCCCCTGGAATCTGAATTTCTTCGCCCACCAGACACCGGCTGCTGATGAGGCCCGAGAGCAAGTCTGGCGCGCCGCACTGGCGCCCTACTACGCCGAGTTCGGGTTGGATATCGACAGCATTCAACCCGGTGCCGGTCGCCGCCCGTTCGATGCCGAAACCCTTGAGCTGATCAGCGCCTACCGTCCGCCGGTGGTGAGCTTTCACTTTGGCCTGCCTGAGCCGGCCATGATCGAGCGGATCAAGGGCTGGGGCGGCAAGGTGCTGTCCACCGCCACCACCGTAACCGAAGGCCTTTGGCTGCAGGCCAATGGTGCCGATGCGGTGATTGCCCAGGGGTTGGAAGCGGGTGGCCATCGCGGACATTTTCTGTCGACCGATGTGAGCCTGCAGATGGGCACGTTTGCGCTGTTGCCGCAGCTGGTGGCGGCGCTGGACATCCCGGTGATCGCCGCTGGTGGCATTGCCGACGCCAACGGTGTAGCCGCCGCCATGGCACTGGGCGCTTCCGGAGTGCAAATTGGCACCGCCTACCTGCTCTGCCCGGAGGCAACCACCAGCGCACTGCACCGGGCAGCACTGCAGAGTGAAGCGGCGCAGCACACGGCGTTGACCAACCTGTTCTCCGGCGGCGCCGCGCGGGGCATCGTCAATCGGGTGATGCGTGAACTGGGACCCATAAGTGATCTGCCGCCCCCCTTCCCGCTCGCCGGTACGGCGATCACGCCGCTGCGCACGGCGGCAGAGAAAGCCGGAAGCGGAGATTTTTCGCCGTTGTGGGCCGGGCAGAACGTAACCGGTTGCCGCGCCGAGCCCGCCGAAAGTCTGACCCGCGCTTTGATGGCGTTGGTGGGTTAGCTTACCTCGACCCGGTCGTGGCCGATCAACCTGAGCAATTGCTGCAGCTGGCTCGGGTCGGGCTTGGCGAAGCCGGTTTCCAGCGCCGCGATGCGCATCAGGATGCGATCCTTGCGCAGCCCGGTCTGGGGCAGCTGGAACAGCGAGCCCGTCAGTTCGCGCAGCAGGAATGGCAGTTGCTGCTGGGTCTTGATCTGGTTGCCGAAAGGCGCGGCGTAGTCGTTGATCATCTGCTTGATGGTGTCATCATCGGCCTGCTGGCCGTAGTTCAGGTAGTGCTGAATGGCGCAGATCACCGCCATTTCGCCAAGGCGGCAGAAGTTCACAGCGGTATCCAGCGGGCCGGCGGCGATCGACTGGTGTGCGCTCAGACGTTTCAGGGCCTGGGCGAGGGCTTCACGTTCGGCCATGAAGCCGGCGGCCAGACGTTGCAGCAGGGGATGCTCCAGTGCGATGCGGGCGCGTGAAAGCCGTCTGGCCAGGTCAGCGCAGGTATGGCTGCCAAGCCACTCATAGGCCTCACTCAGGCTGACACAGGCGCCCTCACGGCCGCGCAGCAGGCCTTCGCGGTTGGCACGATTGATACTGACCAGGGCCAGCAGCGGCTCGTTGCGTGCGAGTGTCAGGTAATCGGCCTGATTGGTTTGCTGCGGTAATACTGCAGCCTCCTGCTGACGCTCGGGGCTGGTCCAGGCCAGCCGAATCGGTTTCTTGAGACGCGCCTGAAGGAAGCCGTCCAGATCACCGATATTGCCCGCTGCGGCGCTTCCTTCCTGATCCCGCTGCAGCAACCTAGCCAGTCGCCTGCGCAGGTCATCGAGCTTGAACGGCTTGGCGATCAAATCGGCAATGCCGGCGGCGCGGGCATCGAGCACCAGCTGACGGTCGATGCTGGCGGTGACCAGCACGCGCAGACTGCGTGGGGCACGGCGTGCGACCTCTCGGGCCAGATCCAGGCCACTGCGGTCACTGAGCTGCAGATCGGTGATCAGCAGATCAACGCGGTCGCTGCGCAGGTGGTTGATGGCGCTGACAGCACTATCAAACAGGTGTGTTTCGATGCCGCCCAGATCGCGAAGGACGGAACGCAACAGTTCCGCAATCCAGGGGTCTTGCTCGACGATAATTGCTTTCAATGGTTACCAGCCCCAGCTTTGCAGATACGATCGCGACCCGATTCCTTGGCGTCATAGAGTGCGCGGTCGGCGTCATCCAGCAGGGCGTTGCTGTTCCAGTCCGGTGCCATGCAGCTGCTGATGCCGGCACTGAAGGTGCAGTTGAACGGTTTGCCCTGTGCCGAACTGAACTGCACCGCGCTGAAGGCCTGACGAATGCTGTCGAGTATGCTGAAGGCGTCGTCCTCACTGCAGCCGGGCAGCACGGCAACAAACTCCTCGCCGCCATAGCGGCCCAGCCGATCGATCTTGCGCAGGCGCTGGCGCAGCAGGTTGGACAGGGCGCGGATCACGCTGTCGCCGCTGGCATGGCCGTACCGGTCATTGACCGACTTGAAACGATCAATGTCGATCATGGCGACGGTCAACGGGGAGCGGGTGCGCAGCGCCCGCTCGGCTTCGATTTCAACCTGTTCCTTGATGTCGGCGTGTTTCAGCAGGCCGGTCAGGCTGTCACGAGCCAGTGCTTCACTGACCATGCGAGCGCGCTGTGCGCGGGCATAGACGGTCGTCAGCAGTGCGCTGTCACTGATCGGCTTGGTAATGAAGTCGTCTCCGGCCTTGAGCAGGGCCGACATCTGCCGCTCGGCATTGACCTCGGCCGACAGGTAAACGATGGGGACACGCAGCCAGTCGTCGTTCAGGCGGATCACCTGTGCCAGTTCCGGACCGCTGTACTGCGGCATGCTGAGGTCCATCAGCACCACTTCAGGGCTGAACTCTGTCATCTTGTCCAGCAACTGGTGCGGATCGCTCAGGGTGTCGACCATCATGCCCGCGCTGCTCAGCACCAGGGCGTAGCGAGCGCTCAACTCGGTATCGTCATCAATGATCAGCACCCGGAACGGGCCGCCCTGAAGCGTGTTGAAGCAGCGTTCCAGGCGGCTCTCAAGCATCGGCAGATCAACCGGTTTGGTGAAAAAACCGATGGCGCCAACACGCACAGCATGCAAGCGACCGGTGAAATTGTCCTGTGAACTGATGACCAGCAGCGGCGGTGATTGGGCATCACGCTGGCGAAAAATCGGGTCCTGCAGCAGTGTGCTGCCAGGCGGGCTGGTGTCGACAATCATGGCGTCGATATGATCGGCTTGATGCAGGGTCGTCGGATTGTCGAAGCAACTCGTCTGGTAGCCGAAGCTGCCCAGGGTACGCTGTAACTGCTCGCGCATTTGGTCGTCCGCCACCAGCAGGCCAATATGCCGCTGATCACCCTCATCGGTCGTCGGCGTGTCGAGGAGCTGGTGCTCGGCTCTGGTATCGGGGGTATGCTCCAGCAGCTGATTCAGGTGATGCGTTGCCTCTGCCAGGCTATTCAGCACGGCACTGGAGCGGCGCTGCGCATCCAGCTCGGTCTGGGCGCTTTGTTCCAGCTCTCGACAACGTTCACCCAGGGCAGCGTAGCCAAAGGTGCCGGCTGACCCGGCCAGCTTGTGCAGGCGATCACGCAGATCCTGCAATGCGTTTGGGGTATTTTGCAGCTGATCGGCAAGGTGGTTCAGCTCATCCAGTTCGTCGTGCAGACGTTGGCGAAAACGCTCTTCCAGAGCGGCCAGCTGGGCGACGAGCTGTTGTGATTCATGCATGCTTGTGTTCCCAAATCTCGCGGATCTGATCTGACAGGGTCATAGGGTCGAACGGTTTGATGATGACGCCGGCGGCACCCAGGTCTCGGTAGGCAGCCACCTCCTGGGTCTGCGCCTTGGCCGTCATGAATACGATCGGCACGCCCTGCATGCAGGATAGCTTGCGCAGTTCGGTCAGGGTCTGCGGGCCGTCCATCCCCGGCATCATGACGTCCAGCAGGACCAGCTGGGGGCTGAAGTCATCGACGGTGGCAAGGCCGTCGGCACCGGAGTCGCAGCTGCGTACCTCAAAGCCGCCCACCACCTCCAGTGCGACCCGGGCAACTTCCTGAATCGAAGGATCATCCTCGATGTGCATTATGCGTTTCAGTACTACCGTCATACTATTGTGCATCCTGTGTCTTGGTACTGCCTTGATCGATGTCAAGGTGGTGGCACATCGCCTTGATTTTGTCGATTGTCTGACACCGCTAGCGGTAAGGTAAACCAGAAACAGGAGCCCCTGTCGACTTCCGATTGCACGCCTACCTGACCGCCCATGCGTTCAATCAGCTCCTTGCAGATAGCCAGCCCAAGCCCGGTACCGCCGCGCCGACGCTTGTCGGTTGTGTCGATTTGACTGAATTTCGTGAACAGCAGCGGTTGCTGTTCGGCTGCGATACCTATGCCCTGATCAACGACACTGACCGTGACCGAGTCACCCTTCAGGTGCCACTCTATGCGGATTGAGCCGCCCGAGTGCGAGAACTTGGCGGCGTTCGACAGGTAATTGGTCAGCACCTGTTGCAGGCGGCGCTGATCGGCGATGATGGCCATGTCGGCCAGCCCGTCGGGGATATACCAGTGCACCTGAAAGCGTTCCGCGTAGGGGCGGTTGCTCTCCATTGCCTGAACAACAGCGGCGCGCAGATCCTGGGGTTCAAGCTGCAGCGCTACCTTGCCGGCCTCAAGTTTTTCCATGTCGAGCAGGTCGTTTATCAGCTCATTGAGTCGCTGGCTGTTTTCCCGGGCAATACCAAGCAATCGTGCACCTGCGGCGGAGCTGGGATCGGTTGTGCCGCTGTGCAGCAGGCCAAGGGCGCCAGTGATGGCGGTCAGCGGGGTGCGCAGCTCATGGCTGACAGTCGCCAGGAAGTGGCTTTTCATGTTGCTCGCGTGACGGATTTCGGAAATGTCGTGCATGACCACGATGGCGGCGCCCGGACCGCCCTGTTCGGGATACAGCAGGCCACCACTGCAGAGCACGTGGCGCAGCGGCTGATCGGCACAGGCGATGCAGATTTCAACGTTCTCGACCGGTTTGCCCTGCCAGGCGCGCACCAGCGGTATATCGTCCGTGGTCAGCGGCGTCCGGCCGTCGGCAGCGTAGAGATCGTAGGAGCGTGCCCATTCCTCCGGTGGCAGGTTGAGCATGTTGGTACCATGCCATTGCTGGGCGGTGCTATTGAACAGGGTCAGAGTGCCGTCGTCCGCGCAGGCAACAACGCCGGCCTTGAGTGAGTCGAGGAGCCGCCGGTTCAGCGCCTGCTGGTGTACCAGCTCATGCGCCTCTTCTAGGCTGGTCAGCAGGGTGTGGCGCAGTTGCAGCTGGTATTCGACCAGTCTGGTCAGCCGTTGCAGGGTGTCACGCTGCTGGTCGTTGAGGGTGCGTGGCCGCTGATCGATGACGCAGAGGGTGCCGAGCAGAGCGCCCTGCGGGCTCGCAATCGGCATGCCTGCGTAAAAGCGAATGCCCGGGTCACCGGTAACCAGCGGGTTATCCGCAAAGCGTGGATCGCGGGTGGCATCAGGCACTTCCATCAACGTCGGTTGGCGGATCGCGTGGGCACAGAAGGCCATTTCCTTCGGTGTTTCGCTGGTGTTCAGACCGACCCGGCTCTTGAACCATTGGCGCTGGCTATCAATCAGCGAGATCAGTGCGATCGGAGTGTCCAGCCAGCGTGCAGCCAGCGCCGTCAGGTCGTCGAAGGCCTGCTCGCTGGGGGTATCCATGATTTGCAGCGCTGCCAGTGCGGCCAGACGCTGCTGCTCGTTGCTGTCGCTATTGTTCACGCTGGCTCCGCCAGATTAACTTCATGTGTCAGTCTAGACAGTTTCCCGGTATGCATTGGGGTTCTTGCATGGCAGCCGAACCCAGAATCGTGAGCCCACCCCTTCACTGGATTCAAAACCCACTTCGCCCGCCATGCGGCGGGCCAGTTCGCGGGTAATGGCCAGACCAAGCCCCGATCCGGTGCGACTGCGGGTGCTGGTGCTGTCGACCTGAAAGAACTTGTCGAAGATGCGTGCGTGCTCCTTCGATGGAATGCCGATACCCTCGTCGCGCACGCTGATCTCTACCAGGTCGCCAAGGTGTTGGGCACCGAGCCAGATGCGTCCCTGCGGGCGCGAGAACTTGGCTGCATTGGACAGCAGGTTGGCCAGTATCTGACCAAACCGCTGGCGATCAACGCTGACTACCACGTCGTCTATCGGATCCAGTAACTGCGTTACCTGGAATTGGTCGGCATAGCTCTGATTGAGCTCCAGCGCCTGTTCGAGCAAGGGGCGCAGGGGCTGATCCTGCAGCTGGATCTGCAACTGGCCGGCGGTCAGCTTGTCCATATCGAGCAGGTCATTGATCAGGCTGTGCAGGTTTTCGCTGTTTTGCACCGCGATACCGAGCAGCCGACGCATGTTTTCGGGGATGGTACCGAGCGCGCCGCCATGGATAAGCTTCAGAGCGCCACTGATGGCGGTCAGCGGGGTGCGCAGCTCATGGCTGACCGTGGAGACAAACTGTGCCTTCATCTGCTCGATCCGAATTTGCTCGGTGACATCCCAGATGAATCCGTCAAAGCCGATCAGACTGTCGTCGGCAGCAAATTCGGCACGGCCTTTTTCGCGTACCTGTACGATCTGCCCGTTGGCATGAATCAGGCGATAGGTGAGCTCGAAGGTCGGCTCGCTGCGTGTGCCCTGTATGCGTTCTCGCAGAGCCGAAAGGTCATCAGGGTGGACGATGCTGGCATAGCTGCGGAGCCGGTTATCGACCAGATCAACAGCCGGATAGCCAGTAATGTGTTCTATCTCGTTACTCAGGTAGGACATGCTCAACTGGTGGTCCGGGCGACGCCGATACACCGCGCCGGGCAGGTTGCTGACCATGCTGCGGAAGCGCGACTCGCTCTGTTGCAAGGCGCGCGTGGCTTCGGCCAGGTCGGTAATATCGGTGGCCATGCCAAGATAGCCGACGGCCTCGCCGTGCTCGTCGGCGATGCGGGTGACCGTCAGATTGACCTGCCGCTCCTGACCATCCTTGCGCCGATAGGTCCAGGAGCGGGTTTCCGAGCCGCCTTGCCGTGCTTCGTGGAGAAATACCTCCAGACCATCTATCGGCTTGCCGTAGTGGGCACTGAGCTCCTGGCTGCGCTGTTCTATTTCGCTGGATAGGTGGAAACAGATGGGCGTTTGCTGACCGACCATTTCCTCAGCCCGGTAACCCAGCAACTTTTCAGCACCGGTGTTGAACAGGGTGATGCTGCCCCGGGTGTTGACGACAATGACAGCCACCTCGGTTGAGGCCTTGATCACGGCGCTCAGGAAGGCACGGGCTTCGCGCACCTCCTCGGCAGCCGCCATCTCCTGACTGATATCGGTGTGAATGCCGCTCATCCAAAGTGCCCGGCCGCTGGCATCCCGGCGCGAGACCTGGCCGTGGCTCTGGATCCACACCCAGTGGCCATCCTGATGGCGGGCACGGCAGACATAGCGAAGATGGTCGGTCTCGCCGCGCAGGTGGGCCAGCAGTTGCGCACGAGCGCTTTCCCGGTCGTCCGGATGAATCAGTTCTGACCAGCTGGCCGCCGGAGTCGACCGGGGCTTATCTGCCGGAAGGCCCAGCATCTGCAGCCAGCGCGGGTTGACCTCGAGCTGTCCCGCGCTCATGTCCCATTCCCAGCTGCCGACGCCGGTGGCGTCGATGATACGTGCCAGCCTTTGCTGTTCACTGGCCAGGTGCTGCTCGATGTGCTTGCGCGTGGTGATATCGGCAATGAAGCCATGCCAGACGATGTCGCCGTTAGCCAGTGGCTCCGGACTTGCGTAGCCTGCGACCCAGATCTCGCCCAGCCGCGGATGGCGAACGCGGTATTCCGAGCGCCACTCGGTGAGCTGGCGGGCGGATTCGCCGATTTCGGCCAAGATCCGGTCGTGGTCGTCCGGGTGGATCAGCTCAATGGCCGGTTTGGCGTCGATCCCGGCTTGTTCCGGTGTCAGGTCATAGATACTGCCGATGCCCTCGCTGCTGAAGGGAAACCAGCTGTGTCCGTCGCTGCTCAGCTGGTACTGGTAGACCATGCCGGGCAGGTGCTGATTGAGTTTGGCGAAGCGCTGCAGCAGCGCTTCGCGGGCCTGCTGCTCGGCCTGCTGCTCGAGCAGGCCGCTGCACCAGCGGGCGCAGAGCCGCATGAAATCGAGGTCGACCTCATCGAACGGTCGTGCCCGCGGTGCCGAGGCGGAAAAGTTCAGCGTGCCGTAACGGCGGTTGCCAACGATCAGCGCAACGCCGATGTAGCACTCCAGGGCAAAGGTCCGGTAGCAGGGGTGTCCGTTGAAGCGCGAGTTACCCATGCTGTCGATTACCATGACATCGTCGTGCTGATAGGTCAGGTTGCAGTAGGTTTGTTCGAAGTCGAAACAGGCTCCGCTCTCCGGACTGTTCTCGCCGCTGCTGGCAGCGATTACTTCATAGGTACTGCCGCTGATCCGGCTGACCAGCCCCAGGTCCAGCTGCAGGTAATCACAGCCCAGGTCGAGCAGTCGTTTCAGGCGCTCCTGATGAGACAGGCCAAAGTCCGCCGCGATGCGATTGAGCGAGCCCAGCGCCAGCCGCTGGCGCTCCAGGCGTTCCTGCAGGGCTGTGTGCTCCTCACGCTGGCGCATTGCATTAAGCAGCTGGCCCAGGCTGGTTTGCAGCGGTGCCAGAAATGTCAGCAGCGCCGGTCCGGCCTCATCCGGCCCATGAGACAGGGCCAGCATGCCCATCAGCCGCCCGCCAAAAAGCAGCGGGAGGAGCGCGGCGCCGTGCAGCTCAGGGTTGTCGCTGGCGATAAGTCTGGCTTGCTGGTCGCTGCTGGACGCATTCATGGCGTCAACCAGAGTACGCGGGGCCGGTTCGGGATGCGGCCGGGTATCAATGCTGCTTTGTAGCTGCAGTGTCTGGGTACCGTCCGGTTCGAGCCGGGACTGGCTGAGCAAACCGACCTGATAGCCGGTCAACGCCAGTATCTGTTCCAGCACCTCGTGCAGGCTGACCTGCATCCGGTTCTGCTGGATGTAGGCCGACTGGGTGCGGGCAATGATTTCCAGCAGGCGGCGATTGTGCTCCCGCTTCTGGCTTTCCTCGCGTATGGCATCGGCGTGGCGCAGCACCTGGCGGCGTGCCGCCCGGTAACTGCTTAACTGCAGCAGGCTGAACAGGGCGCAGGCTGCAACCAGCGCCAGCAGCCATTTACCTGCCAGCTGCCGCTGTTCACGCAGATGCGCCGCTGCCTGGGTGCTGATATCGCGCCAGAGCACCAGAGCGGTTGGTGCAGGGGTGTCAGCCGGCTGTTCATCGGCCACGGCTTCCAGTGGCAGCAGGCTCAGCAGCCAGGTGCCGTCACTGTTGCTGTAAAGCCGTTCCGGCGTTCGCTGGTCGAGGGTACCGAGAGCGTCGCTTACGCCGGGCGGCATTGCTGCACCGTGTTTTTCTACCTGCAGCCAGCGGCCTTGCCCCAGCAGCGGCATAGAGTGCTTGAGTGATCCAGCAGGGACGCTGTCGGCTTCGAGCAGCAGAGACAGACCTTCGGACCTATCGATAGGTCCGTCGACAAGTGCCGGGAAGCTAACCTGCAAGGTGGCAATCAGCGGACTGTCGGGGCGGTTGTCTGCGAGCAGCGGGGCAACGGCGCTCTCGCTGGCATTGTCGTAATGGAGCGTCAGTCCGCTGCGGATCACGGGGTCGTCTATCACCAGCTGATTTAGCGGATTGCCCTCGTCGTGCTGATCGCCCCAGACATCCCGCTCCCGCATGCGCAGCAGGGTGCTACGGTCTTCGATCAGGTTGACCTGTAATTCTTCAGCTCCGGCCTGGCGCAGTAGCTGCCAGAAACCGTCGAGGTCTTCTGCCAGCTGGGCGCGCAGGCGCAGCACCTCCGGATGGGCCCGGCCGTGCTCCCTGATCAGGGTATTGATGCGCCGGATCAGCCGCAGAACGTCAGGGTCCTGGCTGAGGCTGTAGACCGCGATCCGGGCTTCGCCGCGCATGGCTTGTCGGGCCTGTTCGAGGACGGACAGGTCGCGGCGAGCTTCATTGAACAGCTGCTCGCGCCACTGGGCGTTGCGTTGCTGAGAGGCGGCGACCGCCAGAAACAGGAATAGCAGGGCCAGCAGTACAATGCCGAGCGGCAGGGCGATGCGTCCGTTGCGGAAAGTGGGCAGCGTGGCCATGGGAGATTCCAGTGCGTTGTCAGCCCAGAAGATAGCGGTTTGCCGACCGCGCTGCCAGCGTCGCGCGCGCTCTGTGCCGGCACTTGTCAGGTGCCGGCAACGGGTACTGACGCGATCGCGGCTTACAGGCTGTTGTTCACATGACCACCATCGACGTTGATGATGGTGCCGGTCATGAACGAACCGGCCTCGCTGGCGAGCAGCAGCAGCGGGCCATCGAGTTCGTCGAGCTGGCCCAGGCGGCCCATCGGGACCTTGCTGCGCACGTAGGTCTGGCCATGCTCGGTGTCAAAGTAGTCGGAATTCATTTCGGTGCGGAAGTAGCCGGGGGCAATGGCGTTGACGCGGATACCGTTCTTGGCCAGTTCCATCGCCATGGCCTTGGTCAGCTGCACCACACCGGCCTTGGCGACCGCGTAGTGGGCCAGTGCCTTGCCAACCCGCAGGCCGAGGATCGAGGCAATGTTGATCACACTGCCACCCTGGCCGCTGCCGGCCATCGCCTTGCAGCCGCGATGGGCGACGCGCCAGGCGCCGTCGAGGTTGGTGTCGAGCATGCTGCGCCAGTTACCTTCGTCCATGTCCAGGAAGGGCACCGGATCGCCAATGCCGGCGTTGTTGACCAGAATGTCGCACACGCCGAAGGCGTACTCGGCGGCACTGAAGCCGGCGTCGACGCTGTCGGCGTCGGTTACGTCCATGGTGACCGCCATTGCCTCAAAGCCCTGCTGCTTGAGCTCGTCCACCAGCGCGGACAGACGATCGGCGCGGCGGGCGGCCAGCACCACGCGCGCGCCGGCAGCGGCCAGTACGCGGGCGAAGTGGGCGCCGAGGCCGCTGGAGGCGCCGGTAATCAGGGCAGTCTTGCCGGTCAGGTCGAAGCGCGAGGTGGTCATGGGTCGGATCTCCTGTTGTTATTGGGCATCTTGAACGCGCCCGAGTATCGGCCAACTTACCCCCTGATACCAGCGCAGGCTGCCCGGGTGATGACGCACGATCAGCCGGACACGGGTGTGCCGAGCGGGAAGCTGGCCTGCACCAGCAGGCCGCCGAGTGGACTGTCACCGAGCAACAGGCTGCCCTGGTGGCGCTCAATGATGCGTTGCACAATGGACAGACCCAGCCCCGCACCCTGGCTGTTGCCCTGGGTGTGAAAGCGTTCCAGCAGGCGCTCGCGGTCGGCGGGCGCCACGCCACTGCCGCTGTCTTCGACCCGCAGCACCAATTGGTCGGCCTGCTGCTGTAGGCTGATCAGAATCCGCCCGCCATCGGGGGTGTGCTGGATGGCATTGCCGACCAGATTTTGCAGCAACATGCCGAGGCTGCCGGGCTCCATCTCCACCTGTTCCGGCAAGCTGCCGTCGCTGACCAGCTCCAGTTCCTGATCTCGCCGCAGAGCCAGCGGCAGCAGTTCGGCAACGGCGTCTCGGCAGCTTTGCAGCAGGGCGACGGGCACCCGCTGGCGCTGCTGGTCGTCTGCCAGCCGGGCCAAGGTCAGCATTTGCGAGATCAGTCGGGTGGCGCGCTCCACGCCCCGGCGAAGGTGCTGCAGGGCCTGGTCACGCTCGGCCGGCTCGTTGGCCTGCATGGCGTTTTCGGCGTGGATTTTCAGCACCGCCAGCGGCGTGCGCAGTTCATGCGCCGCGTCGGCAATAAAGCGCTGTTCGCGGGCCAGCAACTGGTGCAATTGCTCGAGCATGCGATTGAGCGCGGCCTGCACCGGTTCCAGCTCCTGCGGTAGATCGCTGAGTACGATCGGCTGCAGACTGTTGGGCTCGCGCAGGCGGATCAGGCGGGCCAGCTCGTCCAGCGGTTTCAAGCCCGAGCCGATGGCAAACCAGACCAGCAGTACCAGCAGCGGGATACCCAGCAGATCGGGTACCAGTGTCCCGCGCACGATCTTGTCGACCAGCTCGCCACGTACGTCGCTGCGCTCGCCGACCCAAACCGCCAGACCGCTGTCGGGTGACTCCAGTACATAGCTGCGCCACTGGTGCTGCGCTTGCTGCAGATCGGCAAAACCCGGCTGCCAGTCGGCGGCGGTCAGCGGCGGCACATTGAAGGAGCGGGCAATGACCCGGCCCTCGGCGTTACGCACCTGGAAGGCCAGCTTGCTTTCATAGCGGTGTCCGAGTTTGGGGTGCTCGCCGCTGGTTTCCAGCAGCGCCTGGGCCAGTTGTTCGGTCGGAATCTGACCCTGCGAGGCACCGAGCAGGCCGATCAGCACCCGTGCGCTCTGGCCCAGCTGAGCGTCGAACAGCTCTTCTACCTCGTGGGTGGAGTCGTGGTGGCTGGCCCAACCCATGATCAGGGTGCTGACCAGCAGCAGCCCCAGCACCCGCACCAGGATGCGCTTGCGGATGGATTTCATGCGTCGCGCTCGATCATGTAGCCGACCCCGCGCAAGGTGCGGATCAGGCCGCTGAACAGCTTGCGCCGCAGGTGGTGGATATGGACTTCCAGGGTGTTGCTGTCGACTTCCTCATTCCAGCCGTAGAGCGCCTGCTCCAGCCGATCACGGGTCAGCACCCGGTCCGGCTGAGCCATCAGTTCGTGCAGCAGGATGAACTCCTTGCGCGACAGATTGACGTTGCGGCCTTCGAAGCTGACCTGCTGGCTTTGCGGGTCGAGGGTGACGCCGCGCAGCTGGATCAACGGCTCGGCGCGCCCGGCGCTGCGCCGCAGCAGGGCGCGGATGCGGGCCTTCAGTTCGGCGCTGTCGAACGGCTTGATCAGGTAATCGTCGGCGCCGGCATCGAGCCCGGCGATGCGGTCTTGCACGCCGTCGCGTGCGGTCAGCACCAGTACCGGCACGGCCTGATGTCGGTCGCGCAAGGCGCGCAGCACCTGCAGACCGTCCATCCGCGGCAGGCCCAGATCCAGAATGGCCAGATCAAAGGGCTCGCTGCTCAGCGCGTGCAGTGCGCTGGCGCCGTCCTGCAGCCAGTCGAGTGTATAACCCTCGCCCTTGAGCGAGGTGAGAATGCCCTCGGCGAGGGAGCTATCGTCTTCAACCAGCAGCAGTCGCATGGGTTACCTGTTGGCGATTTTATCCAGTCGGGCGCGGATCTCGGCCTGGCGGCCCTGATCGGCCAGCGGGCGGTCCGGGCGCGGGGCAGCAGCCTGGGCCTTGAGCAGCGCGGCGCGGGCTTCAGCATAGCGTTTCTGGTCGATCAGGTAATCGCCCCAGAAGTAATTGCTGTCGATGCCGTCCGGGTTCAGTGCCAGTGCCTGCTTCAGCAGCGCTTCGGCCTGCTCGTCATCGCCAAAGCCGATTGGCCAGCCCGGAACCTGGTAGTAGAGCGCGCCCAGACTGGTGTAGGCCGAGCCCTGCAGGGCCTGCGGGTCAACCTGCAGGGCGTGCTCGAACAGGCTTTTGGCCTCCTTGACCTTGCCCAGTGCGCCCAGGCCGCCGTCGGCGCCAGCCCAGCTGCTGAGAATGATGCCGCGCCAGATCAGTAGCGGGGCGTCATCGGGTTCCTGTGCCAGCGCCTGCCCGGCTTCGGCGGCCAGGGCTTCGAAGGCGTCCGCCTTCTGGTCTTCCGGCAGCTGGTACTGAATTTCCGCCCAGCGTTGCTGCAGCGGAGCGATATCGGCGGCAAGGATGTTCAGGCTGAAGCCGGCCAGCAGGCCGGCAACGAGATAACGAATCCAGATGGACATGATCAGTGCTCCCTGGTGTGGGTTGAGGGGGTGGCGTAGTGCTGGATGGTTGGCAGTTGGCGACGCAGGGCCTTGTCTACCAGCCGCGGCAGAATCCCGTTCAGGCGCACGAACAGGCGCTCGGGAAAGCCCAGATGCACCTCGCGCAGATCGGCGTCCAGCGCCTGAACCAATCGCTCGGCGACCAGCTCGGGGCTGTCCATGTTGACCTGCAGTTCGGCGTTCATGGCTTCTACCGCGGCATTGTTCATCTCGGTGCGGGTCGCCCGCGGCGCGAGGTAAAGAACGCCGACATTGGTATCGGCCAGCTCGCGGCGCAGTGCTTCGGAGAAGCCGCGCAGGGCGAACTTGGTCGCGCAGTAGACGCTGAAGCCGGGGTAACCGATCGAGCCGAAGGTCGAGCCGATGTTGACCACACAGCTCTGCGGCTGGCTGCGCAGCAGCGGCAGCATGGCGTGGGTGAGCTGCAGGGTGGCTGTCAGGTTGGTCTCGATCAGATCATTGATGGCCTGCTCCTGCATGTTCTCGAACAGGCCGAAGTGGTTGATGCCGGCGGCGTTGATCAGCAGGTTGATGTCTCCCATCTGCTGCGCCTGGCGCAGCACGCTGGCGCGGTCGGCCGGTTGACGCAAATCGGCCTGCAGACAGCTGACCTGGGACGGATTGCGCTCCACCAGGGCCTGCAGGGCCTTGTCTTGTCGGCCGACCACCAGCACCTGCGCCCCGCGCGCGCAGAGCGCGGCTACGATGGCGCGGCCCATGCCGCCGGTGGCGCCGGTCAGCAGTACACGACTAGCCGACAGCTGCATGGCGCACCTCCTCCTCGACCGAGCCCGGCAGGCTGCGGAACATGTCGGCATAGAGCCGGTAGATCACCTTGGCGGTGTGCAGCACGGCGGTGCGGTCTGCATCGTTGTCGATGCGGTTGACCAGTTGCTCGAAGAACTTCATGTGCTCCAGATCCAGAGAGCCGTGCGAGGTCAGGTAGCTGAATGCCTGCGGCGGCAGGCCCAGGCCTTCCTTGAGGCTGCCGGCGGCCTGGGTGGCCAGCGCGATGCTGGTGCCTTCGAGCACGAACACCATGCCCAGCATGGACATCGGATTGAGCCGGTTGATGCGGTCGTACATGGTGCTGACCATCAGTTCGGTGGCCAGTGCCGGGGTGCTGTGGCGGACCGCCTCGGCGTCGCCACCGCAGGCGCGGATGTCGTTGAGAATCCACTCCTGATGGCCGATTTCCTCCTCGATGTACTCGGCCATGGCCTCGCGCACCCATTCGTGGTCGCTGTCCAGCCGGGCACCGCAGGCCATCAGCAGCGGCACGGTGTGACGCACGTGATGGAAGGCCTGGGCCAGAAACGCGATGTAGCTGTGGCGTTGTACCTCGCCGCGCAGGGCGGCCTGGATCAGCGGTGAGCTGAACAGGTATTCGCGTTCGTTTACGGTTTCGCTTTGCAGTTGTTCAAAGAAAGTCATAGTGCAATGTCCTCGGTCAGCAGGCCCAGCAGGGCCGGACGGTAGTGTTCAATGATCTGCTCACGGCGCAGGCGCCCATTGCTGGTCAGCAGGCCGTTGTCTGGGGTGAAGGGTTTGCTGGCGGTCAACCAGGGGCCGATGCGGGCGTAGTCGGGCAGGCGACTGTTGGCCTGGGCGATCGCCTCTTCGATGTCGGTTACGCGGAAGGCCGGGCTGCGCGGCACGATCAGTGCGACGTTGACCGGCAGGGCTTCGCCGTACACCAGCACCTGGGCAATCGCCGGATGGGCGGCGACCTCGGCCTCGACCCATTCGGGATTGACGTTGCGGCCATAGGCGGTGATGAACTGGTTCTTCTTGCGGCCGAGAATGCTCAGGTAGCCATCCTCCAGCTTGCCGATATCACCGGTCGGCCACTCGTCGGCGGTCAGCGGCGGCTCGCCGAGATAGCCCAGCGCGCGGGCACCGCGGACCATGATCTCGCCGTCATCGGCAAGGCGAATCTGTACATGCGGCAGCGGCTGGCCGACGGTGCCCGGGCGGTTGTAGCCCGGGCGATTGAGGCAGACCACCGACGCGCATTCGGACAGGCCGTAGCCCTCGAACACCGGCAAACCGTGTCTGGCTGCCCGCTCCAGCAATGACGGTGCAACCCGGCCGCCGCCGACCGCGATAAAGCGCAGGCTGCGCGGCAGTGGCGCACCGGCGTCGGCAGCCTGCAGCAGACCCTGCAGCAGCTGCGGCACCAGAATCAGACTGTGCGGCTGGCTCTGGTTGAGCACCGTCAGCAGCCGGGCCGGATTGATCTGCGCGCCCTGCAGGCCGGTTTCGGTCGGCACGCTGATGCTGGCGCCGTTGAGCAGCGCGGTGATGGCGCCCAGATTATCCAGCAGCACGGCCAGCGGCAGCAGAATCAGGTGCTGCTGCGGATCAACCGGCGAGCAGGCCTCACGCAGGCTGTCGGCGACCTGCAGCATGGCTTCGGCAGACAGGCAGACGCCCTTGGGCGTGCCGGTGGTGCCGGAGGTAAAGGTGATCTTGGCGGTGCCGGCCGGGATGCCGACGCCCATCGGTGCCCGTTGCCAGCCCAGCGACGTGGCGGCAAAGCCCTGTGCCAGCAGCTCTGCGCTGTCGTCGGCCATGCCCAGCACGGTGTCGACGCCGGCGCTGCGCAGCAGGTGTTCGCGCTGCTGTCGGGTAAAGAACGGCGCAATCGGCACGCAGATCAGGCCGGCCTTGAGAATCGCCAGATCCCACAACAGCCACTCGCGACCGTTGGGCAGGGCCAGCGCCACGCAGCGGCAGCCGACCGCGCGCAGGTGCTCGGCCCGGCGCTGGATCTCGGCCGGCAAATCGGCGTAGCTGATGCTGCCCTGCTCGTCGCTCAGCGCAGATTTGTTGGGGCGCTCGGCAGCGTGGCGTTCAAGGCTGTGCCAGAGCGTCTCAGGCGCAATCATGGGCAATCTCCGGGCCGGTTTGCAGGTAATCGGGTTGATAGCGCATGCGCTCGAACAGGCCGCGGCGCTGCAGCTGGTTGAAGCCTTCGGGGATATAGCCGGCCATTACCCGGGGGCGGGTGGCGTAGTAGCTGCCCCACTCCAGGCGGGCTTCCCCCAGGCGCAGCGGGTCGGCCGGGCCCAGATCAACCGGGCTCAGGGTCAGGCGCTGGAAGCTGTTGAGCAGCATCGGTGTGCCGGTGAAGACCACCCAGGTGTACCCGCTGGTCGCCAGGTAGTGGGTCAGCGCGATGATCAGCAGGCGCCCTGCTCCGGGAGCCAGTGCGGCCAGATTGCCGACTTCCACCACCTGCTCGCGGTTTACCGGCAGGTCGGTGTGCTGACGAATGGCCTCGCACACCGGCTGATCCAGATAGTGTTCGAGAAACAGCGGGCCACTGGCGCCGCCGCGGATACCCACACCGGCCTGCAGCGTGCCCTGCTGGCAAAGGCCGAGCAGCTCCGGCATGAACTGGCGGACATTGGCGCCGTAGGTGTCGGCAAAACAATCGTGAACAAAGCTCTCCAGCCGCGACCGCAGCGTGCAGTCTGGGTGCTGGGGAGCGTGCAGCAGGGCGGCGTCATCGCCCAGGCGGGCGAGTTGTCGAGCCTGTGGAACCGGGGTCTGTGACATGGCCTTCCTCCTCATGTTGGGGAGGAGAATGGCGGGTGAATCTTAAGATCGGCTTAAGCGAATATTTTGCTGCGTGTTTTTGTTGGTGGAACGGCTGAACGGTTTGCTTGTTACGGGAGGGCCGAGTTCCAACTCGGCCAAGGTGTTGCACCGTGGCTTGCGGGTCGAGCGGGAGCTCGACCTTCCCGGTGGCTTTTGCTCTGCATTTTGCGATTTATATAGTTCGCTTTTCGCCTTCCTTGTGAGCCAAGGGGAGCTACTTGCCCAGCCAGACGTGAAGCGTGCACGGACCAACTCCCCGTTTACGCGGGCGAGTAGCGCAGATTTATCGGGAAAAAGGACCGCAGCATGTCTGAGGGGCGCAGCCCCGAGTTCTGCGGTTCCCCGATAAATCGAGCAACGCAGCGAACCCGAAGGGCCGCGTAGCCGGGTGCCCCGGGGGATCGCTAAGGGGGGCTGGGCAATCAGCCCCCCTTGGCTCGCCGGGAAAGGCGAAATACTCGGGTAGCGGCCTGTAGTGGTCAACAATTTCCGGACAGTGATTTAAGTTTTTCTTCTACAACAGCCGGCGGCACGAGGCCGTTGTGCTGATGTGGTCTTGTCCAGTTGTAGCATTGCATTAGGTAGCGACCTATATCCTGCTCAGCCAGTGCAGCGGTCATGTAGCCTACCGTCGGAACCCACTCCGTTTTCAGGCTACGGAACAGGCGCTCCATCGGTGCATTATCCCAACAGTTTCCGCGCCGACTC